>JBJOIK010000163.1:0-2902 GCA_046047135.1 Actinomycetota bacterium | reverse complement strand
GGCGATTCGGTCACTGTCGATGGATGGTCGCATGACCATCTGCAACATGTCAATCGAAGCCGGCGCCAGAGCAGGTATGGTCGCCCCCGATGAGACCACGTTTGCTTATCTCAAAGGTCGACCCCACGCTCCCCAAGGTGATGACTGGGATGCCGCAGTGGCTTACTGGAAAACGCTCCCTACAGATGACGGCGCAGTGTTCGATGCCGAAGTATTCCTGGATGCCAACGAGCTAGAACCCTTCGTGACCTGGGGCACCAATCCCGGCCAAGGAGTGCCGCTCAACGATGTCGTCCCCCACCCTGATGACATGGCGGACCCCAATGAAAAAGCGGCAGCTCTTCGAGCACTCGAATACATGGATTTGAAGCCCGGGACCCGGATGAAAGACATCCGGGTGGACACGGTCTTTATGGGCTCCTGCACAAACTCGCGTTTGGACGACCTGCGCACATTCGCCTCCATCATCAAAGGTCAGAAAAAAGCAGACCACGTTCGTCTCATGGTCGTCCCTGGCTCAGCACGAGTTCGCCTCGAAGCAGAAGCTGAAGGAATCGACAAGATTGTCGAAGAATTTGGTGGCGAATGGCGCTTCGCCGGGTGTTCGATGTGTTTGGGAATGAATCCCGACCAGCTTGCCCCTGGCGAGAGGGCGGCTTCCACTTCAAACCGCAACTTCGAGGGCCGTCAAGGTAAAGGTGCGCGAACTCATCTGGTGTCACCAGTAGTGGCGGCGGCCACGGCGATCCGCGGCACCCTCTCCAGTCCCGCAGATTTGCTTCAGGATGCATCGGTGGGCGCCTAATGGACAAAGTGTCAGTCGTGACCGGTGTCGGTGTTCCGCTTCGACGAAGCAACGTCGACACTGACCAGATCATTCCTGCCAAGTTCCTGAAGCGTGTCACCAAGACGGGGTATGACGATGCGCTGTTTTCCGCGTGGCGAGATGATCCAGACTTCATCTTGAATCAAGACGCTTATTCCAACGGCCGGGTTCTCGTAGCGGGACCTGACTTTGGTACTGGGTCCTCTCGTGAGCACGCGGTCTGGGCGCTTCGAGACTACGGTTTCGACGCCGTGATTTCGTCCCGTTTTGGAGAGATCTTCCGCTCCAATTCGGGCAAGCAGGGTCTGGTCACCGCGGTCGTGCCAGAGTCCGTGGTAGAGGCAATCTGGCTCGAATTAGAGGCACACCCGGGGGCTGACGTTACCGTCGACATCGAAGCCCGTGAGGTACGGTGTGGAGCGGTACATTCACCGTTTGACATCGATGATTACACCAGATGGCGGCTCATGGAGGGACTGGATGACATTGCTCTCACCCTTCAGAAAGCAAACGACATTGACGCTTTTGAAAAGTCGCGGGAAGCGTGGCGCCCACAGACTCTGCCGCCCAGGAGCGCGTAAATGAGCCCGGTTGAGACCCAGCCTCAGAAAGCGTCGGTGTCTCCGCCGGAAGCAGCCGACACCGTCATCTTTGAGGGTGGAAAACCGCTGGTCGGAGAGGTAGCCGTTCGGGGCGCAAAGAACCTCGTGACGAAGGCGATGGTGGCAGCGCTTCTAGCCGATACTCCCAGTGACAGTGTCGGAGCTTTCCGACGGTGAGCTGGAGTTGGATCCGAGGAATGTGAAGAGTGCCCACTTCGCCGAGATTGACGCTCACGCGGGCTCCAGCCGAATCCCTATTCTGTTCTGCGGACCTCTGCTCCACCAGCTGGGCGAAGCGTTCATTCCAGACCTCGGAGGGTGCCGAATTGGCGACCGCCCCATCAACTTCCACCTCGATGCTCTGAGGGCTTTTGGGGCGGAGCTCGAGAAGAGCCATGAGGGCATACGCCTGCGTGCCCAACAGCGACTGGTCGGAGCGAAGGTGGATCTGCCCTACCCGAGCGTGGGCGCAACCGAGCAGGTTCTGCTAACCGCTGTTCGCGCGAAAGGTGTAACGGAGCTTACGAATGCTGCGATAGAGCCAGAAATCATGGACCTGATCGCAATCCTGCAGAAGATGGGCGCCATCATCGTGGTGGAGCCCAACCGCACCATCGTGATCGAAGGCGTGGAGTCCCTCACTGGTTACCAGCACCGAGCCATTCCAGACCGTAATGAGGCGGCCAGCTGGGCGGCCGCAGCTCTCGCCACGAGAGGCGACATCTACGTTCGTGGTGCGGTCCAGCAAGACTTGATGACTTTCCTCAATATCTATCGGAAGGTCGGCGGCATTTTTGAGGTCGATGACGAGGGGATTCGGTTCCGGCACCCAGGAGGGCCTATCAAGCCGGTCGTTATCGAGACGGATGTTCATCCAGGCTTCATGACCGACTGGCAACAGCCGATGGTGGTGGCACTCACCCAAGCTGAAGGACGATCGATTGTGCACGAGACCGTCTATGAGAACAGGTTTGGGTTCACGGATGCTTTGGTTCAAATGGGAGCCAACATCGAGGTCTATAAGGAAGGCATCGCGAGCATCACGAGACGCGTGCCACGGCGACCACTCGAACAAGCAGCGGTGGTGACGGGACCAACCCCGCTTCGAGGAGCCAATATCCGGGTTCCTGATTTGCGAGGGGGTTTCAGTCACGTGATTGCAGCCGTCACCGCCCAAGGCACCTCTGAGGTGAGCAATGTGGGGATCATTTCCCGAGGCTATGAGCACCTGCTCGATAAGCTACGCGGCTTAGGTGTGAGTTTTGAGCTGAAGGCTTAGGCCCTTGGCTTCTTCGACACGTCCCCGCAGATCCGCCGAGTTACGGTGGCGGGTTATTGCTTTTATTGTGTTGCCCATTTTTGGTGCCATGGTCAAGTTGCGCATCAGGGAAGGCTCACGTCTTCCCCTTCAGGGACCGTTCATTATTTCCCCCAATCACTACAGCGAAATTGACCCCATCGTGATGGGGGTGGT
>JBJOIK010000162.1:0-2706 GCA_046047135.1 Actinomycetota bacterium | reverse complement strand
GGGCTTCTACAGCTGCTCCCATCATGGTTGAAGTTCTGGAGAGAAGTTTCCCTGAGCGCCTTGAAGCCTGGGCTCCACAGTTGAAGAGAATAATTCCAAGTTATGGGACTTCGCTCGCTGAAGATCCCAAGCGAGCACGAGCTTCGCTTGAGAAAACTGCCAAGAAGCTTGGCCTTAGTGTTTGATGGCTCCTCTGGAGGGCCCAACGATATAGGTAGCCGGCACCTGGAAACCGTGTTCAGAGAATGCGCCATCAAGTCCGTCCTGGAGTCGCGAGCTGCTGTCCTCATCAATGAGGGCGTAGATGGTTCCCGAGTTTCCCAGACCAATCATGCGAGCCCCTAGTGCACCATGAGTGAGAGCGGTCTCCACCGCCAGATCAATCTCGGGACCTGAGGCGTCATAGTCATCACGCAAGGAACTCTGTGAGGCGGTGATGATGTCTCCTACAGCGTGGATTCCGTCACTGCGGAGGGCCTTGGCAGCATCGAGGACGCGTTGATTCTCGTTCACGATGTGTTGCGCTCGACGGTAAATGGTCTCTGGCATGGAGTCACGCCACGACGAGAGCGTTTTCGGGCTGATGTCTCTGAGCGAGGGAACAGATGCAGCATCAACTGCTTGTTCTCTTTCGTTGAAGCGCTCTGGGTCCAGAGGGACAGCTCTTTCGACGCCCGTATCGATGACTACGATGGCCATTCCGGCTTCCTTCATCCGAAGCCTCAAAGGGTCATGATCGAGGGATCTGCTGTCGAAGAGCAGAGCGGAATCATCGTCGGCGACGAGCGAAGGTATGTGGTCACCAAGCCCTGTGACTCGCCCGACCACGGATTTCTCCGCCCGTTGACTCACCTTGGCCAGCGTCATCGTATCGAGTGAGAGTTGCCAGGCGTCGTTCAAGGCGACTGCAATTGCTGCCTCTAGGGCCGCTGAGGAACCTAGCCCCACTCCGACAGGGACATCGGAATCTACGAAGAGATCGAGACCGGGGACACCCTTCATGTCTGCGTCCAAGCGGGTAGGCGGCCCAGCCGTGGACTGCATCCGGCTCGAGAGAATCCAGCGGTATCTCAGCAATCTCATCAGCTTCTGTGGAAGCCACCCGCAATTTACGGTCCTTGCGCACCCCCGCAGCAACCACAGTTCGCCGATTGATCGCGATGGAGAGCACATACCCGTCGGAATAATCGGAATCATCGCCCAGAAGGCTGAGTTCTCCAGGCGCAGACCACAAGCCGTGCGCTTCATAACCAAAGATTTGGGAAAACCCCTGGAGGGTATCGTCGCGAATATCGCTCATACGATCGTGAACCTCACGTGGCTTCGGGGGACGGGAAGACTCTATTCTGGCCTATTTATTTGGCGAGAGTTTCCCGGAGGAAGCCCTCAGGCGTTGCTGTGAGAATAGGGGAGTGATGATAAAGCGGAGAGCCACTCTGCCCCCTTACACAACGCCACAACCCGTCCGAGGGTGGAGATGGTTTGTCGGCACCGTCGTGATCCTTGCGCTGTGGTTAGTGGGAGGCACTCTGTTGGGACTGGTCTTCCTCCCTTACACGGGAATCGCGCCTGCAGCTTTGGTAGAGGGTGACGACATCCTCGAATCGATGCCCGGGTGGGGTTTTCTGTTCTTCGCACTCGTCTCTTTTGTCCCACTTTTTCTGGGGGTCTTGATTGCTTATCGCTGGATTCTAGGAGTGAAGCTTCGGTATTTGTTTGCTTCCGTTCAGGACTTCCGCTGGTGGCGGGTGGGCCTCGGTTTTTGGGTGTGGCTCCTCCTAATCGGAGGGCCCGTTGTCGTCAGCGTTGTCCTGTATCCCGAAGATTATCGATTCAATTTTCAACCAGAGACATACCTGCCATTCTTGGTGGTCGGTGTATTACTCTTACCAATTCAGACGACTGCCGAAGAACTTTTCTTCCGGGGTTGGATACTGCAGTGGGCCGCGAAGAGGGTCAGCAATATCGTGTTTTTGTCGCTGATAAGCGGGGTGCTGTTCTCCATTCCGCACCTTCTCAACCCTGAGGCTGCCGGAGATGTTCTTGGCGCATTCTTCGGCTACTTCACGGTTGGTTTTGCCCTCGCGTGGGTCACAGTTCGAGACAGATCTCTTGAAATAGCTATCGGCGCACACATGTCCAACAATCTCTTTGCAGCGCTTGTCGTGGGTTATGAAGGTGGGGCCTTGCCAGCCGATGCTCTGGTGGTTTCGGACCCTATCGAGTGGGGGGCAACTAATCTCATCGGGATTCTCGTGGTGCCACTATTTATTCTGCTCACGAGACCCGGTCGACCAAAGGCTCCCAAGGTATGGGCCTCTGACGACCTACCTGCCCCAACCCAGTAGTCTGGGGTGACCGGAGCCCCGGATGGGATTCTCATTTGTGGAGGATGACATGCGACGTGCTCTAGTTCTGATAGCCAGCGTGGTTATTACCGTAGCTGGCTGTGTCCCCTCGCCGGAGGGCTTCCGGAAGGGATCGGTGGAGGACTGCGGTGGAGTGGCCGTCGTTGTGAACTATGGGATTCTCTCGGACGAGCGTGTAGCGACCTGTGTGGAGTTCGAAGCTCCAGAAGCACTTGGTCGTGACGTTGTCGGCTTTGCGGGTTTCAAACTGGAGGGAACCGAAACCTACGGTGACCAAGTGATTTGTCGAGTCAACGGCCTACCGTCTGAGCAAGAGCCATTCACTGTCGTCGGAGAA
>JBJOIK010000161.1:0-3005 GCA_046047135.1 Actinomycetota bacterium | reverse complement strand
CAAGGACAGTTCGATTACTCTCCCAGCTCACCAACCAGGTCGCGATTCTCCAGTATCCAAGCCTCAGTGTGGCTACCGTCCGCCATATCGAGCTACTGCCCATGGGTGCTCACAGGCTCATGACAGTGCTCATCACTGACGGTGGATCAGTGGATCAGAACATCGTCGACTGTAAACAAGAACTCGACGAAGGTGTGGTGGCAGACATCCGCGCCCGCCTCAATCAGCATCTGGCGGGTGTTTCCATGAGCCAGATGCATCAGAAGCTCCAGGATCTTCCCAGCACCGTCTCTCCGGAGCGAGCCGAGCTGGTCGGCGCTATTGCGGAAGCTCTCCAACACGCTGTTGATGGCCACCGAAGTGATCGGCTGGTCATGGCGGGAGCGGCCAACCTGGTGAGGGGAGAACACGACTTTTCCAGTTCTGTCTACCCGGTGTTGGAAGCTATCGAACAGCAGGTCACGCTGTTGAAACTTTTCACCGAAATGAAGTGGGAGTCCCAGGACGTTCAGGCTCGCATTGGGCGAGAGAATGAGGGCCCCTTCTCAGAGGCTGCTGTTCTCGCTTCCGCCTATAAATCGGGCGTGGATCAGAGCGCACTGCTAGGCGTTGTCGGACCCACCCGGATGGACTACTCGAGCAACATGACGGCGGTGAGGGCGGTCGCCAGCTACCTGTCCCGTTTGCTCGGCGATGACGAGCAGAAGAGAGCCTAAAGCGTGAGTGTTGACCACTATGAGGTGTTAGGGGTGTCCAGGGACGCGAGCCCCGAGGACATCAAGAAGGCATATCGTCGATTGGCTCGCGAGCTACACCCCGACGTAAACAAGGAGGAGGGCGCGGAGGAGCGCTTCAAGGCTGTTACTCATGCCTACGAGGTGCTCTCGGACCCTCAACAAAGATCCACTTATGACATGGGGGGAGGCTCCGGGTTTGGAGGCTTTGGTCCCTTCGGAGATATTTTTGAGACGTTTTTTGGTCAGGGAGGCTCACAGCGCGGACCACGCTCCCGCACGCAAAGAGAGGGGTCAAGACGCCCTCATTCGGGTAGATGTGGACCTCAAAGACATCATTTTCGGCGTGACGCAAACGTTGGAAGTGGATACCGCAGTTCTCTGCGAATCGTGCAACGGTTCGTGTGCGTCACCGGGGACGTCGCCGAGGCGGTGCGATATTTGTGGTGGAAGCGGCATGCTACAGCGCACCGTTCGCTCGGTGCTCGGCAACATGGTCACTCAGAGTCCTTGTGGCAGCTGTCGAGGATTTGGTGAGGTCATAGATAGCCCTTGCCCCACCTGTGCGGGGCAGGGGCGAGTGCGAGCCACTCGCTCGCTCTCTGTTGATATTCCCGGTGGAATTGAGACAGGCCAGCGGATCCACTTGCCCGGCCAAGGTGAAGTGGGACATGGTGGCGGACCCTCGGGTGATCTCTACCTCGAGTTCACCATTCGAGGTGATCAGATCTTCTCCAGGTCTGGAGATGACATCGTCGCAACGCTGGAAGTCGACGTACTCGATGCGATTGAAGGCACGGAAGTGAGCGTTGAAGGCCTCGATGGACCGGTAACCATTCCGGTGAAGGCGGGGACACAAAGCGCAGATGTCATCACAATCAAAGGTCGTGGGATCACGAAACTGCGGGGTAATGGCCGAGGCGATTTGCGTCTAGGCGTTCACGTCATCACCCCCCAGAAGCTCAGCTCCAAAGAGTCTGAGCTGGTGAAAAAATTGCGAGAGTTGCGTAAACCAGCACCTCCCACACTCGCCGGAGCACAACAGGGTCTTTTCCAAAAGTTCCGCGATCGACTCTTTGGTGGCTAGGGGTGGCACACCTTTACTACGTGGAGCCTGGGGTGACACTCGAGGCTGGAATGCCAGCCGCGCTGAGCGGAGACGAAGCGAGACATGCTTCTAGTGTTGCCCGACTCAAAGCCGGCGAGGCAATCATGGTCGGCGACGGTAGGGGCACAATCGGCCGCGGGATTGCCGTCGCTGTCGGCGCAGGCGAGGTGGTCGTGGAACTCCAGGATGTCAACACTGTTCCGGCACCTTCACCCGAAATCTGGCTGGTGCAGGCTCTCGCCAAAGGTGATCGCGATGAATTGGCCATTCAGGCCTGCACCGAGCTTGGGGTCGACCGGATTATCCCGTGGCAGGCGGCCAGAAGTGTGTCGGTCTGGAAAGCTGACAAGGCGACCAAAGGTCAGACTCGGTGGAACAAGATCGTCACCGAGGCATCCAAACAATCGTTGCGGGCTCGAGTACCGCAGGTGAGCGCCCTCAGCACAACTGGCGACATCGCGCAGCTCGGAGAAGAAAACCAACTGGTTCTGCTGGAGGCTCAGGGCTCAGACCCCCTTTCTGCCTATATTCCGCCGAAGCACAAAAACCTGGTCTTGATTGTGGGCCCAGAAGGTGGCATCGAACCTTCAGAACGCGAGGTGTTGTTGGACGCGGGAGCCGTCGACCTCAGGCTTGGCAACACCGTGTTGAGAACCTCCACCGCGGGCGTTGCAGCCTTGTCAGTGATGAACTCTGCCATGGGGCGCTGGTGAAGGCTGAATGCACCAGAAGCACGGGGGTTCTAGACTTGCGCCATGAGTGAGACGGAAGCCTCGATTTTCACACGAATCATCAATCGTGAGATACCGGCCGACATTGTCTTTGAAAATGACAGAATTATCGCTCTGAAGGACATCGCGCCTAAGGCCCCAGTTCACCTGTTGGTCGTGCCAAAAACCCCTCTGTATAGAGACGTGACGGAACTCGCTGAAGGAGATCCTGGTTTGCTTCAGGAGATGGTGGCTGTGGCCGGCGACCTCGCGAAGGAACACGCCGACGGCGATTTCAGGCTCGTGTTCAACACCGGAGTCGGGGGCGGTCAAACCGTTTTCCACGTGCACGCCCATGTCTTGGCTGGTGGGCTTGGAGAGGGCTCGCTTGCCGACTAAGCCCCGCGAATCTCAGTCCATCACCCTCGATGTTGACGACGTCGCCATGATTCG
>JBJOIK010000160.1:0-3301 GCA_046047135.1 Actinomycetota bacterium | reverse complement strand
CGTCGTGAGTGGTCACGATGGTGTCGATTTCTTCCAAATCGACAGCATGGAAGGGGCTCTTTGACCCAGCTTTCGAGAGATCGGCGAGGACCCACGTCTTTTCCGAGTGCTCCACCATGAGGCGGTTGAGCTCCGCGATTTCGAAGTTCACTTCGCTGAGCCCGGTTTGTTTGGAAATTCCTTGCGCACCAATCACGGCCAGGTTGGCGTGGTAGCGGGAGATACTCCAGGCAGCAATCGAGCCGCTCTGGGCCAGATCCTCTGTTGCCACAAGGCCACCGGTGCTAATCACGCGTATTCCTCTGGTGGCGAGGAACGAGGCGTGCGGAAGCGACGGTGTAATCACCGTCAGGTTCTGGTCTGGATTCAAATACTGAATGAATTGGGCTGTCGTGGAGCCGGTTCCGACAAAGACCACATCACCGGGCGTCATGTTTCTCGCTGCGAACTCACCTATTCGAGCCTTTGCGACGCTGGAATCAAAGGCCCTGGGGTTGACCAGAATGTCGAGCGACCGAGACAGGTGTGCGGTGGCACCACCTCTGGTCAAGGTCATATATCCCTGATCCACGAGGTGTCTCACATCACGGCGGACCGTCATCACGGAGACGTCCAAGAACCGCGCCAAGCTGCCAAAATCAATGGCCTCTTCGGAAGCGACCCATTCCAGAATCTTCTGTTTGCGCTCGCTCGCGAGGAGTTTTCGTCTCTCGAATTGAACGTCCATGGCCATTAGCTGTGAGGGTCCTTACCCGGCAACCACTTGATCCCGCACCCCATCGCGGGGCGATGGGGCAGGGGCACCTCGTGCCCTGCCAGGGTCTTAACGATGGCATCCTCGAGCAGCTCTCCGGTAACGGGATTTCCATTCTTCGGCGATGACGCGTCAAAGGCTCCTCGATAGGTGAGGTGAAAATCAGCATCGAAGAGGAAAAAATCGGGGGTGCAGACTGCTCCCAGTTCGAGCGCAAACTCTTGGTCACGATCTAGCAGGTAAGGGAAATCCCATCCCGCCCTGGCGGCCTGCTCCCTCATCCCAGGAATGTCATCCTCAGGATATTCCTGCACGTCATTGCTCACCACAGCGAGAGTACGAAGACCCTGCGATTCGTAGCGAGACACCATCTGACCCAAAGCCACCTCCACGTGCTTGACGTAGGGACAGTGATTACACACAAACGCCACCAAGGTGGCTGTGTGTCCGGCCTCCCTCACCTGCACATGTGCACCATCACCATCGGGCAGCTCCCAGGACGGCAGCTCATAGCCGATGAGATTTCCTGTCGATTCAACAGCCATGGTTAGAGAGCACCCTTAGAGCCTGAAGAGAAACTCGAAGCACGTCCCTGGTGAACGATGAGTTCACCCTCCACTAAGGAGGGCAGATCGGCAATCAGTGCCTTCACGTGATCGGTATCGAGATGCGCCTGGAATGCGGCATCTGAGGCATAGACCTCCACCATCATGAATTGGTTCGACGAGTCGACCATGTCGTGGACTGCGTAGGTGACAACGCCTGGCTCATCCCACGACGCCTTTGCCACACCCTCTAGGCGTGACTTCAACTCTGCTTCGTGACCGGCTTTCGCAGTGGCAATCGCAACCACAATCAGTTTTTCCTGTGACATTCAGAACCTCCTTGTTCTTTCCTTTTCTAAACCTGTGACCCTAGGTTAGCGTCGGGCGCTGACCGTGCCACGAGGTATTTCTATTTCTTCCTCATTCCTTTCACCACACCCATCAACTCTTCGACCCTGGCTTGGTCCACGGCGTTCTCAAACACTCCGTCTTTCTTGAAGAAAGTGCCAATCACAGCACCATCGGCAATACCCAGTTGTTCTTCTGCGTTATGTGCACGAACTCCGGTGTTAACGAAGACGGGGACGTCTCCGGCGGCACCCTTCACCTGAGTGAGGACCTGAGTATCGGTAGAAGCACCGGCTGTGAGACCTGACACACAGAGCGCATCGGGGAGAGTGGCGAAGACGGTGGTCTTCGTCAGATCGACGATGTCTCTGTGGGCTAGATAGGTCGCAGATTCGGGAACGATGTTGAACAACAGTTTCACCCCTTGTGCGCCGAGGCGAGCGCGGTGCCGCGCCGCCTGTCCCACATTGGTGTCCCAGAGTCCGAAATCACTGGCGTATACGCCGGTGAAGATTTCCCGAACGAAAGACGCTCCGGTGGCCGTGGCGAGCTCTATCGATGCAATGCCGTCCCACAGCACGTTGACCCCAAAGGGGCCAGAAATTTCAGAGTGCAACTCTCCTATCACCCGCGCCATCGCAATAGAGGTGATGGGCTCTGTCTTCGTCAAATAGGGCAGGCTGAATTCGTTGGAGAACATGACGGCGTCGACTCCGCCTGATTGCAGCGCATCGAGTTCCCTCCTGGCACGATCGATAACGGCCTTCATTCCCCCAGCGGTGTCAAAGCCTGGATCCCCTGGCAATGCCATGAGGTGAAGCATCGCAATGACGGGCTTCTTTACTCCGAATACGTCGTCCAACCACATGCCGTCTATGCCTTTCCGCGAGCCTTAGTGAAGCGACTCTACATCTCAAGAATGTCACAAAAACTAACACTAATCATGTTCAATACAGTTATTTGTTGTTGCGGAGCACCTCTGTCCCAATGGGACCTAGGTCCTCTTTTTTCCGCGACCATGAAAAACGAAGCTCCGCGAGTTGCTGGTGCTAGTTCTCAATGTTGACCACAGACGACAGGTCTATCGCAGGCCTCGGTGAGTCAAGAGAACACGCCCCTAAAGCTTCGCCCTTTCATATTGACCTGGCCACTGGAGATCAACTCCTAGTTCATGAGCCGCACGCAGTGCATACGAGGGCTCACGGAGAAATTGCCGACCCATCAGCACCACATCTCCGATGCCCTCTCTGAGGGCATCCTCTGCCTGATGGGCATCAGTAATAAGACCCACCGTCCCGACAAGACACGTCACCGCGTCAGAGATAGCTTTGGCAAACTCCATTTGGTACCCAGGGCCGAGCTTGATGGGTTGAGATTTTGCCAGTCCTCCAGAGGACACATCGATGAGGTCCACTCCCCTGGCTTCCATCACTTTCGACAATTCCGCTGATTCCTGGACGCTCCAGCCATCCTCAAACCAGTCAGTGGCCGATATGCGAACAAACAGGGGCATCGACTCCGGCATCACGGAGCGAACCTGATCCACGACCTCCAGCACGATGCGAATACGGTTGTCAAAACTTCCCCCGTACTCATCCGTGCGGTGATTGGAGAGCGGGGAGAGAAACTCGTGCAACAAATATCCATGCGCAGC
>JBJOIK010000159.1:0-3730 GCA_046047135.1 Actinomycetota bacterium | reverse complement strand
TCAGCTCGTTGACGGCGGGCTCAGCGCAGTGGATTATTCATGGGATTACGGGGTGGAGTTTCCCGGCGGGAGATGCCGTCAAACTTGCTCACGTGGTTGTCGAAGTGCTCACGGCTGACACTCACCGAATAGAGGCAATAACGCGTAATGCCAAGCGTTTAGTGGGTTCTAGGGCTGGTTGGCAGGCGTCCTCGGCTCAGTTGAGGCAGGTGCTGGCATCCCTGCTTGGCCGTGTAAGTCCTTGAGTTAAACCGCCACATGAGTGTTTGGCATTTTTGGACTTGACGTGGCGTAATTACAACGGTGTAATTGTGGGGACCTGCTGTTCAAGGCCGTACCACGGCGGTAAAGGAGCCCACGTGAGCGAGTATCGGAATGCTGTTCCCGATAACTGGTTCGTAGACCCCGTACGGTTAGGAATTCCCGGCATCCGCCGCCCGGATGATGACGATGGGGCACTCGCGTGGCAAGCAGACGCTCTGTGTGCCCAAACTGACCCCGAGGCATTCTTCCCCGAAAAAGGGGGATCAACCCGAGATGCCAAAAAGATTTGTGCGCAGTGCGAGGTCAAGGCTGAGTGCCTCGAGTATGCGCTCAAGAATGACGAGCGTTTTGGTATTTGGGGTGGCCTGTCTGAGCGTGAACGTCGTCGACTGCGCCGACGCGCATAGCGGAGCTTCATGCGCGCCAGCGTCACCACGATTCTGGTTATTCGCCAAGGCGGAGATCACGTAGCTGAGAGTCTCAGAGCGCTAGGGAATCAAACAAGGAAACCCGAACGGGTTGTCATCGTAGATTCCTCGGCAGATTCAACCGTCCAGGCGCAGGTGGACTCTGGAGTTTCAGGGATTGCAAAGTGGACGCTCGTCAACGTTCCGTTTGGTTCGAGCTTTGCTGAGTGCATCGACGAGGGCATGCACGAGGCGTATCCGGGCGAAGAAGCGATTTCCGACACAGAGTGGGTGTGGCTTCTTCGAGATGATTGTGTTTCCCATGAGACGGCTCTGGAGCGTCTGGTGCTCGCCGTTGAAGGCGCGCCTCTGGTGAAAATTGCTGGCCCCAAACAGCGAATGTCCGATCAGCCAGGTGTGATTCGTGAGATGGGCGAGACCATGACTCGCTTCGGGGAGAGGATGGCACTGGCTGAGAGAGAACTCGACCAAGCTCAATACGACCGGCTCAACGATGTTTTGGCCGTGGGCGAAGCGGGCATGCTGATCAGCGCTCCGGTCCTCCAAGAATTGGAGGGTTTTGACAGGGGGATCGGTTCATTAGACGGCGGCCTCGACTTGTGCGTCCGAGCCCGCCTGGCCGGCCACCGTGTCATCATCGTGCCTCGATCGGTTGTCTATGTGGGGTCGGGACCTGCAGATTGGGCCGCCCGGAAGAAACTTTCGCCTCTCCGAGGCCACTACCTGGCTCGACGAGCCTGGCTCTACCGAAGGTTTGTCTACGCACAGTTATGGTTGCTGCCTTTCCTAGTCCTCTGGGTCATTCCTTGGTCGGTTGCCAGAGCGGTGTTCTCACCAGAGCGAACGGGATTGTCGCGTCACGGTCCGTGCTCAACCGTCACAGAACCACAAACTGGACGACGATTGATTCACTCCGGCTTGAACCCGCGGAGGTGAGGAAAAGAAAGAGCATCACTCGAGAGGCTTTCCGCGCGCACGAGGAAGAAAGAGCTGCCAGGAACCCTCTGCCTCCTCTCTTCCCAACCCTGCCCTGGCTGATTGCGGGGCTCACCGTTGTGTCAGGGCTTGTCTTTGGAACGTGGTGGGGGGCGAGATATTTACAGGGTGGGGGAGTCGCTCCCCTTACCGAACCAGGCTTGTCTCTATGGTCGTCAGTATGGGCACTTCAGCCCTCAACTCTCGGGTTTGATGCCCCTCCAGTACCTTCTGACCCGTTCGTCTTCATTCTTGCTGTCCTAGGGCACGTGACGTGGTGGGACCATCACATTGCTATAACGGCTTTGTTTGTGTCTGCGATTCCGCTTGCCGGGGCGAGCGCATGGTGGGGTTTCTCGCAAGTTTTTTCGAAGGCCTGGACCACGACTCTGGCGGCGTTTGTGTGGGCGGTCAGTCCAGTGTTCCTCGTGGCGCTTGCGGACGGGCGGGTAGGCGCTGTGATCACCGTGATTGCTTTGCCGTGGTTGTGGGGCACACTCGTCACTGCTCACGAATCATGGCAGCGGATGGGCCAAGCGTCTATTGCAACGGTCGTAGTCACCGCAACATCCCCATCACTATGGCCAGCCGTTGTGGTCGCGGTCATCACCCTTGGCCTGATTAGGGCTTCTTCAAATCCTCTGAGGTCCTTCCTTGGTCTGATCCCGCTGACGCTCGCACCGGCGAGTCTTCTGGCCTTCCCTCGCTTCGTTGCATGGTGGGACAGCGTCGATGGTCGCTGGTGGACTGACTGGGGAGTGCTGTTTGCCGATCCAGGTGTGGCTGTTGCATTTTCTGCAAATCCTTGGTGGCTCACAGGTCTTGGATGGCCTGATAACGGATTCTTCACGTCGGAAGGGGCGTGGGGATTAGACCCCACCCTCGTGGTGGTGTTCTCAATTCTTCTCGGTGTGACGCTTCTCGCGCTTTCTTTTGGCTCACTCGCGGTGGGCAGGCCGGTGGTGAGCCTAAGTTTTGGATTGCTTGTCTCCCTCGGTTTAGTGACCGCCATCGTCGCTCCGGCGCTGTTTTCCGGGTACGAAGGATTGAACGAGGTGTTTGTATGGCCTGGCGCAGGGACGGCGCTCATCGTTCTTGGCCTCCTTGCCGGCGCAGGTTCGCTCTTAGACTCGGTTCGATTCCATGACTCGTTGGGGAATCCCGTGCCAGGTTTTGCGCCCTGGGCAGCACGCGGTGCAGCAGGCCTCATCGGCGTTTTTGCCATTGTTGCTCCCGTGGTTGTAGGTGTCACCACTTGGACGTCGGGGATTTCAGTTCAACCGACGGATACGACTCGGACCCTCCCTGCCTTTGTGGCAGCAGAAGCGGTTCTCAACCCCAGTGCTGGCACGCTCGTCATCGAGGCCACTGATTCCGGGTACGGCATCTCGCTTTCGCGTGGATCGGGTGAAACCCTTGTGGAATCATCAACCCTGGTCCGAGGTCGGGGTGTCGAACTGACGGAGCGCGACGAGGACTTGGCGCGTCTGGCTGCCATGCTCATTAGGCCCAGCGCCGCAGCGCCTGGCGACCTTCTTGATACCTATGGGATTCGGTTTGTCCTACTGAAAGATCAACCGGACTCTCTTGCTGCGCTCACTCTGGCTCAGAGCCCAGAGCTGGTGAGTGCTAGCGCCACTGAAGGTGGTCAGTTGTGGCTGGTGGCAAATGGCACTGAGGCCCCCAAGACTCTTGACCCAGCCAGCCCCAGCCTCGCTCAGCTTTGGTTCTTGGGGGCGCTAGGCGTGGCCTCCATTCTTGCGGTGCCCACTGAACGTCGAGTGCGAGGGCACACTCGGCCCATCGACGATACTGTGCCATCGCTCGGGGAGGAGACGTCAGATGACCTCTGAGTACCTTCCACAACACGCTTCCAGAAACCTTGCCGCGAGGACCCTCAGTGCCGTGGCGAGCACTGTTCTCATTGCGGGAGTGGTGCTCCTGGCGGTCACTGGAGTCCCGGCAGGAATAGTCCACAGCCTCAATGGCCCGATACCACCACTTCCGCTTGCTGAAGTAAAGCCGGCCGAGCCGCCTCGACTGCTCGTCTGTATGGGTCCGGG
>JBJOIK010000158.1:0-2501 GCA_046047135.1 Actinomycetota bacterium | reverse complement strand
CTTTCCAGGAGGCAGTGGCAGATGTTCTGATTACCAAATCATTGCTTGCGTGCGAGAACTACGGCATACCTCGTTTGTTGCTGGGAGGCGGGGTGGCAGCAAATTCCAGAGTGAGGGGCTTGGCGGCGGAGCGTTGTGCGCGAGCAGGAATCGACTTGCGCATTCCTCCTCTGCAGCTGTGCACAGATAACGGCGCCATGATCGCTGCGCTGGGGGCGCAGCGAATGATGGCTGGTTTCCCGCCCTCCCGCATGGATAGTGGTGTCTTCTCAACACTGTCACCCTCTGTCATTCAGCTCTAAAGTCTGGTCGATAGTCTTGGGCTATGAGCATGGACTCAAACTTCAGAGAACCTCTCGAACCAAGGATTGTCGATCACGTCTCGGTTGAGGAAATATCTGTGGAGACCCACGGCGCTCTTCCGAAGCAACGGCAGAGCACTGGTGTGCTCTCGAAGGTTGCTCTGGGGGTGGGGGTGATCAGCCTCGCACTCGTACCGGTCTTTGGCATCGGTGTGATTCCAGCGATTGTGGGCATCATTCTTGGTCATATCGCCAAATACGGGGAGCCACTCCATCGAATCCGAGCGATGGTCGGACTCGGACTGAGCTATGTCGCCCTCGTGATTGGCACCGCCATTCTGGTGCTGGTCGCGCTACCCATCGTCCTGGCCTTTTTGGTCAGTACCGGCTGGGTATTAGACCTCTGAGGTGACGCGCTCGGCCAAGATGGCGGTCTTCTGGCCTTGGAGTCGAGTCACAATAAGAACTCCCGAGCCAGAACCCTTCAACGGTAGTTGTGTGCGCAACTGAGCTGGGTCAATATCGACCCCTCGCTTCTTGATCTCGAGAGTTCCTAGGTGTGCCGCTGCCACCAGCGCTTTCAGGTTCTTCTGTGTGAATGGGGTGGTCTCGAGGACCCTAAAGGACTGTGCGAGCGGGGAATTGACCGGTCTCGACGCCGTCATATACGCGATCGTGGAATCCACCATGTGTGCATCATGTGTTCTCGCTAAATCCCCAATGAGGCGTGCTCGAATGATCGCGCCGTCAGGTTCAATCACATACTCCTGTAGTTCTCCCACGGGCGCGTCTGGAGAGTCGGCTGGCCCGGTGAATTCAGCAGCTCGTCCCTCATTCAGAACCAGCGCGCTTCTTGTTACACCCGGTCTGGTGAGAGAACCAGACCAGAGCACCATCTCGACAACGTTGCCCTTATAAGAGACCCACTGTGCTTCCATGCCCTCTGGAATCACACCTCGATTCATTCCAGGGGCTAGCTTGATTCCGCTGGGGTGGGTCCTGGCGTGCTGGAAAACCACCTCCAGCGAAGGAGACCATTCTTCGGGGCGTGAGTGCCGAGTGTTACTGGTCCTTCGAGCAGGGTCGAACCACAATCCTTCGACTGTCTCCCACGGGACGTCCTCAAGTCCACCGTGAACCACGGTGACTTCAGGAAACGGCTGGAGGTTATAGGCAGCAATTGCTGCGGTCACCGGGTCCGAATCGAGTGCCGTGACGTGGAGCCCGGCACCTGCAAAAGCGAGAGAGTCACCACCGATTCCGCACCCAATGTCGGCTATGGATGTAACTCCCGCTGACACAAACCGTCCCCCATGATGGCTTGCGACGCTTAATCGGGTTGCCATTTCGAGTCCGGTGGCAGAAAACAGCATGTTCACTGCGAAGGGGCCAAATTTGTCCGCGGCTTTTCTTCGAAGAGCCACCTGACCCATCACCGCACTCACGATGGCAGGGGAGTGACCCTGTGAGCGAAGTTTCGTGACGCTGTGTACAACATCATCCGCAGATGTGACGGTGTCCAGTAACGAGAGCGCTTCGCTGGTGAGAAGTGCGTCGAGCTCCAAGCGGTCCACCGCCCTATTCTGTCAGGGCGACACGAATTGGCACTCGTATTGCGCGAGTGCTAATTGGTTCGCTACAGTTGGGTTAGCACTCAGATAGTGAGTGTGCTAACCAAGAGTCTCAGAAAGAGGTCAACCGTGTCGGTCTCCATCAAACCGCTCGAAGATCGCATCGTGATCAAGCAGGTCGAAGCAGAGCAGACCACTGCTTCTGGTTTGGTCATCCCTGACACCGCGAAAGAAAAGCCTCAGGAAGGCGAAGTTGTCGCGGTGGGCCCCGGTCGCTTTGATGACAACGGCAACCGAGTCCCCATGGACGTTGCCGTGGGGAATCGCGTGCTCTACTCGAAGTACGGTGGCACTGAAGTGAAGTTCGGTCAGGACGAGTACCTTGTCCTGTCGGCTCGTGACGTGCTCGCCATCGTGGAGCGCTAAAGAGCGATCACACCTTGGAGAGAGGGCCCACACGGCGTGTGGGCCCTCTCGCTTTTCTACGTCTTATTCGGGTAGAGCCTGATGCGGTGAATGAGGCGACCAAATCGAGAGATGGGTTCCTCGCCGGTATCTCTGCCTAGGGTCTCTGGGGCTTGTTGCCCGCATATTTTGTGGCGCTAGATCCTTCTGGTCCGATTGAGAT
>JBJOIK010000157.1:0-2516 GCA_046047135.1 Actinomycetota bacterium | reverse complement strand
TTGAGGCCAGTCAGAGTGAAGGGCGATCCGAATTCCTAGAGAACCTGACCAAGGGTCAAGTTCGTAAGGGTGTCGTGTCGTCGATTGTGAACTTTGGTGCGTTCGTTGACCTCGGGGGCGTTGACGGTCTCGTCCACGTGTCTGAGCTCAGCTGGAAGCACATCGAGCACGCCAGTGAGGTCGTGGAGGTCGGGCAAGAGGTGACTGTGGAAGTTCTCGAGGTCGACATGGATCGCGAACGGGTCTCGCTGTCCCTCAAGGCCACGCAGGAAGACCCCTGGCAGGTCTTCGCCCGCACCCACGCTATTGGTCAAATTGCTCCCGGATCGGTCACCAAATTGGTGCCGTTTGGAGCTTTTGTTCGAGTTGCCGATGGGATTGAAGGGCTCGTCCACATCTCCGAACTTTCCGACAAGCACATCGAACTTGCTGAGCAGGTGGTGGGTAACGGTGACCAGGTGTTCGTGAAAATCATCGATATCGACCTGGAGCGCCGTCGAATCTCACTGTCCATCAAGCAGGCGAACGACGGAGTCGACCCTGAGGGCACTGAATTTGATCCAGCGCTGTATGGCATGCCGACGGAATACGACGCAAAGGGCAACTACGCCTACCCCGAAGGCTTCAATGTGGAGACCGGGGAATGGCTAGACGGCTACGACGACCAACGTAAAGTCTGGGAGCAGCAATACGCTGACGCTCAAGCCCGTTGGGTTGCTCACAAAGCGCAGGTTGCTCACATGGCCTCCATCGTGATTGAACCAGTTGAGCACTCTGCTAGTGAGGTCGAGGAAGCCCCTTCGCACAGTGAAGCTCCGGAGCAGTCTGGGACTCTGTCCGAGGATGAGGGTCTGGCCGCTCTGCGGGACAAGCTCACCGGCGACGACGAGTAATTAGTGATGCTCACTCGCGGGTCTCGCCAAGGGACCCGCGTTGTGTGCAATCTGGAGCCAGTCCCATGCCTGTGATCGCTCTCACCGGTGGCGTAGCGGCGGGGAAATCCACCGTTGCTGCTGTCTTTCGCGAAGCGGGCGCCGTTGTGCTCGATGCAGACGTGTTCGCCAGGCAAGCCGTGGAGTCAGGGACTCCTCAACTCGCCCAAATTGCGGAGCGGTTTGGTTCCTCTGTGCTGCAGGCGGATGGAAGCCTCAATCGCGAGGAGCTTGGATCTCGTGTCTTCTCGGACAGTGATGCGAGAGCAGATCTCAACGCGATTGTTCACCCGAGAGTGAAGGAACTCTTCCTCGAAGCCGTGGGAAAAGCGCAGCAGGAGCACCCGGGTGTGCCTGTGGTCTATGACATTCCGTTACTGTCTGAATCTCGCGCGAGGGATGAATTTGACCTGGTTATCCTCGTGGACTCTCCTGCTGACATGCGGCAGGCGCGCCTCATGGAGCACCGAGGGTTGAGTGCAGAGCAGGCTAAGAATCTTGTGATGTCTCAGGCCTCCGACGATGAGAGACGAGCGATCGCCGACGTCGTCATTGACTCCTCGGGGAGCCTAGACGGCACGAGAGAGGCTGCCAGGCAGTTGATCAGCGACGTCTTTCAGTGCTGGCCAGACCACCTCTCCGACGTCCGAGGAACCTACCCAGGATCGACCGCATAAACTGGCGAGATGGAGCCCACCCGCGCCTTCCGGCCCTTTGAGGTGGTCTCCGAGTTTAGCCCCAGCGGTGACCAGCCAGGTGCCCTCGACGAGCTGGAGCGTCGCTTTGTGGCCGGTGAATCAGACGTGGTTCTCTTGGGTGCGACGGGAACCGGAAAGTCAGCGACGACGGCGTGGCTGATCGAGAGGCTTCAGCGTCCGGCACTCGTCCTCGCGCACAACAAGACCTTGGCAGCGCAACTCGCAAACGAGCTCCGAGAGATGCTTCCGCACAATGCTGTCGAGTACTTCGTGTCCTACTACGACTACTACCAACCGGAAGCCTACGTGCCCCAAACGGACACCTTTATTGAAAAGGACAGCTCCATCAACGCGGAAGTGGAAAGGCTGCGCCACTCCACCACTAACTCCTTACTGAGCAGACGGGATGTCGTGGTGGTCTCCACCGTGTCCTGCATATATGGGCTTGGTGCTCCGGAAGATTATTTTGAGGCGATGGTGGCGCTTCAAACGGGGCAGAAAATATCCAGAGAGCAGTTGGTCAAATCCTTCGTCCAAATGCAGTACGAACGAAACGACATTGCCTTTGAGAGGGGCACATTCCGAGTTCGAGGCGACACCATCGAAATCATCCCCGTGTACGAGGAGCTCGCGGTCCGAATCGAGATGTTCGGTGACGAAATAGAGTCACTCAGTTACCTGCACCCCATCACGGGGGATACCCTCTCACGCGAGGAGACCCTGTCGGTTTTCCCCGCGACTCACTATGCGGCGTCACCCGAGACGATGAAACGTGCAGTGATAGCAATCAGGGAAGAGATGGAATCCAGAGTTGCGGAACTGGAATCCGGTGGCCAACTGCTTGAGGCACAACGCCTCCGCATGCGGACCACTTACGACCTAGAAA
>JBJOIK010000156.1:0-2528 GCA_046047135.1 Actinomycetota bacterium | reverse complement strand
GATTCACCGAGCCCTCTTTGGATCCATTGAAAGATTCTTCGGGGTGCTCACTGAGCACTATGCCGGAGCCTTCCCTCCCTGGCTCGCTCCAGTCCAGGTGGTGGGCGTTCCGGTCGCAGAAGAGTATGCGGCGTATCTCGGCGAGTTTGTAAAGAGATTGAAGGCGGAAGGCATCCGAGCAGAGCTTGACGATTCGGATGACCGGATGCAGAAGAAAATTCGTAACCACACCAAGGCCAAGGTGCCATTCGTTTTGATCGCGGGGGAGGACGACCGAAGCTCGCAGGCGGTGAGTTTCCGCTTCCGTGATGGTTCCCAGAGAAATGGTGTCCCCCTTGATGAAGCTCTCGACCTCATTCGTCACGCGATCGAGTCCAGAAGCCATGTCACCTGAGGTAGGAGAGCCTTCCCCGATCGTTGACGCGTCAGCTCTCCCTGGTGTGCCCGACGCCTTCCAAAGGCTGTGGACTCCGCACAGAATTGCCTACATCAACGGCGAGACTGCTCCTGCAGACGGATCCTGTGTGTTTTGTTCGGCGCCAAAGCTCAATAACGATGACTCCCTCGTTGTCGCTCGAGGTGAGCTCGTCTTCGCAGTTCTCAATCTCTATCCGTACAACGCTGGTCACCTCCTGATCTGTCCTTATCGTCATGTTGCGAATTATGACGATCTGGAGGAGGACGAGATTGTGGAAATGGGTCGCATGGTCGCCCGGGCCATGAGGACCTTGAGAAGCGTCTCTGGCGCACACGGCTTTAACCTCGGTGTAAACCAGGGGAAGGTTGCTGGTGCTGGGATAGAAGAACACCTCCACCAACACGTAGTGCCCAGGTGGGGACAGGATTCGAATTTCTTTCCCATCGTCGCTCGGACCAAAGCCATGCCACAACTTCTGGGTGAGATGCGAGATATCCTCCGCCACGAGTGGCATTCAGGTTCGACGCGTTAGACTCTCAAAGCTTCCAGCGAAGCTCACGAGAGGACTTTTTTCACTGATGTCAGATTCAGCTAACTCCACCACACAGGGAACCGCGCGAGTGAAGCGCGGCCTTGCTGACATGCTCAAGGGTGGCGTCATCATGGACGTCGTCAACTCAGATCAGGCAAAAATCGCCGAGGACGCTGGAGCCGTCGCGGTTATGGCACTTGAGCGTGTCCCTGCTGACATCAGGGCTGAAGGCGGTGTCGCGAGAATGAGCGACCCCGACCTTATCCAGGGAATTATCGACTCGGTCTCCATCCCCGTGATGGCCAAGGCTCGCATCGGTCACTTCGTCGAGGCGCAGGTTCTGGAAGCACTCAAGGTCGACTACATCGACGAATCCGAGGTGTTGAGTCCCGCCGATTATGTCAACCACATCGACAAATGGCGCTTCACAGTTCCCTTTGTCTGTGGTGCCACGAATCTTGGTGAGGCGCTTCGCCGAATCACAGAGGGTGCAGCCATGATTCGCTCTAAAGGCGAAGCCGGCACCGGCGATGTATCGGAAGCCACCAAGCACATCCGCACCATCAAGGGCGAAATTGCGCGTTTGTCATCGATGACCCCTGATGAACTCTATGTTCAGGCCAAGGAGCTGCAGGCCCCCTATGAGTTAGTTGCCGAGGTGGCACGAACGGGGAAACTTCCCGTCGTCCTCTTCACAGCTGGTGGTATCGCGACACCGGCAGACGCAGCGATGATGATGCAGCTGGGTGCAGATGGTGTGTTCGTAGGATCGGGAATCTTCAAGTCCGGCAATCCCGCAGATCGTGCGGCGGCCATCGTGAAGGCGACCGCCCAATTCACCGATGCCGCAGTCATCGCCGAGGTCTCCAGGGGTCTGGGCGAAGCGATGGTGGGCATTAACGTGAACGACCTGCCAGCACCACACCGCCTTGCTGAGCGTGGCTGGTAACGCATCTCCCACTATCGGCATCCTCGCTCTCCAGGGGGATGTCCGCGAGCACCGCACCATGCTCCTCGAGTTGGGGGTCCAGGTGCGAGAAATCCGCAAACCCTCCGAACTTGAGGGAATAGCGGGGCTTGTGATTCCTGGCGGAGAGTCGAGCGTGATGGACAAGTTGGTCCGCATTTTCGGCCTCCAGGAGCCACTGCGTGCTTTGGTGCGCGCGGGGCTGCCCGTGATGGGGACGTGCGCCGGTCTGATTATGTTGGCCGCCGATCTGGAAGATGGCCTACCGGGACAAGAGACCATCGGTGGGCTCGATGTGACTGTCCGGCGGAATGCCTTTGGCTCCCAGGTGGAATCGTGTGAGGCTGACGTGGCCCTCGAGGGCATCCAGGGGCCCCCGCTTCACGTCGCGTTTATCCGAGCGCCGCTCGTGACGCGGGTGGGTCCTTCGGTTCGGGTCATTGCCTCGTTAGCAGACGGTGCCGTGGTCGGGGTCGAAGAGGGTGATGTCATCGGTGTCGCCTTTCACCCCGAGATTACGGGTGACGACCGCCTGCACCGAGTGTTTGTTGACAAAGTGCGGGCGAGAAACTTTCATGCCCCGATTCTCCAGACTGCCTAGAATAGGCAGG
>JBJOIK010000155.1:0-2560 GCA_046047135.1 Actinomycetota bacterium | reverse complement strand
TGCCGATCCAGCCCTGGCGAGGCGTCTATCAGAGGCCAGACCTTCGAAACCATCGGAAGCTTTTGGTCATTGATTCCACCATCGCCTACACGGGCTCTCAAAACATCATCGAGCCCAGCTATCGAAACCCCAGGCATAAGGCGAGGGGGCTCGCATGGCTGGATCTGATGATGAGGGTGGAGGGACCACTGGCAGACAGCCTGGAAGCACTTTTTGTCTCTGACTGGTATCAAGAAACGGGTGAGCTTCTCAGCACCCCCACACCACTAGTTCCTGACCATGGTCCTGAGAACTCCTGGGCGCAGGTTGTGCCGAGTGGTCCCGCCTTCGAGGGCGAAAACAACCTTCGATTATTTAATTCGCTCGTCTACGGGGCTCGCTCGAGGCTAGTACTGTCAAGCCCCTACTTTGTCCCCGATGAGTCGATGAGGTATGCCATCACCACCGCGGCGGAGCGCGGTGTCGATGTCCACCTCCTGGTCTCCGAAATTGCGGACCAACCCCTCGTCTTCTATGCGCAGCGCTCATATTACGAGGAGCTTCTCGAGGCGGGGGTCACCATTTGGCTCTATCGAAAGCCGACCATCTTGCATTCCAAGTTCGTGATTGTCGATGACGCCATCAGCGTCATCGGTTCCTCCAATATCGATATGCGAAGTTTCAGTTTGAACCTCGAGGTGTCAGTACTGATGGCAAACCCCACCGTGGTGAGAAGCCTCGAGGAGCTCTACCAGGACTACCGGTCGCATAGCTTTGCGTTGACTCTCGAGTCTTGGAGGGCCAGACCCTGGCACACCAAGTTCATTGAAGGTCTGGCAAGACTCACCGCGACCGTTCAGTAGGGCGCAGACTACTGACCGAGTGAAATTGCGAGCATCTCGTCCCGGGGAACCACTTTAATGCGCTCCCGGCCTTCTTGCTGACCCCGAGAAAGCTCTGCTTCATCTAGACGATGCCACCCCTCCAGATTCGTGTAGGTCACCCCGCGTGAGTTGAGCAGATTGATGACGGCCTGCTCGTCTGGCTCTGCCGGGCTCCACCAGGAAGCTTGGTCTTTGACCAGGTGCTGAATGGTCTCCATGGCGTCGCTCTTAGTGTGCCCAATAAGACCGACGGGGCCTCTCTTGATCCACCCCGTGGCATAGACGCCCGGAACAATGCGATTATCGTCATCTACGACCTGGCCCTCATGGTTGGGAATCACACCGCGCTTGTCGTCAAATGGAATGCCCGGCAGGGGTGACCCGAAGTACCCGACTGCGCGGTAGAGGGCTTGAACGGGTATCTCCCTGATCTCTCCTGTGCCCCGCACCCCTCCAGCACCATCGGGCTCTGTCCGCTCATAACGGAAACCCTCGACTCGATCGGTCCCGAGGACTTCCAAAGGCTTGGCATAAAAGTGCAGGTGAAGTCGTCTGGATGCGCTCCCTGTTTCCCGCTCTCGCCACTGGTCGAAAGTCTTATTGATGACAAAGATCTGCTTGTTTGATTCGATGGCCCGCAAGGATGCGTCGTCGAGTGCAAAATCTTCCTCGTAGACGACCATGTCAACATCGCGCATTTCACCGAGCTCACGAAGCTCCAGAGGGGTGAATTTGACCTGCATGGGACCGCGTCTGCCGAATACGTGAACATCGGTGACCGGCGATGACGTCAGAACCTGATAGACGTTGTCGGGAACTTCGGTCGGGAGTAGATCTTCAGCGTGCTTGGCGAGCATCCTCGCCACATCCAACGCGACGTTTCCGTTCCCAATCACTGCGACTTCCTTGGCTTCCAATGGCCAAGTTCTCGGAACATCGGGGTGTCCGTCATACCAGCTGACGAAATCGGCAGCGCCGTAACTACCTGACAATTCGATGCCAGGGATATCGAGATCGGCATCCTGAATGGCGCCGGTAGAGAAAATCACCGCGTGATAGTGCTTCTTCAAGTCCTCCAAGGTGATGTCTGTTCCATAGTTAACGTTGCCAAAGAGGCGAATCTGGCCGGTGTCGAGGACTTCTCGCAGTGCTGAAATGATGCCCTTGATTCGGGGATGATCAGGTGCAACCCCATACCGCACCAGCCCATAGGGGGCTGGTAGGCGCTCAAAGAGGTCAATGGAGACATCAAACGCTCTCTCGTGCTTGAGCAAAATGTCGGCGGCATAGATCCCTGCGGGTCCAGCCCCGACAATGGCTAATCGCAAGCGCGACATCACTTTCCTCACTCCCTCGCCGGCAGAGCAGAGCTCTAATTTAGTAGCTTCGCTGCACGACCTGATGCGCAAAGCGGATCAGGGCTTCTTTCACGATGCCCTCTGGCACTTTCGACAATTCTGCAATCGCCTCATCCGCCATGGCACGGGCCGTTTCCATGGTTGTGGCTGTGACGTCGTGCTCGCGAAGCTCGCGAATGGTGCTCTGGAACTCTTCTTCTGTGGCGCCAGGACCGGCGCTGCGCTCGAGTCGCTCCAGGAGTTCTTGTGCCGAAGTATCGGTATTGGCGAGCTCACGGAGATACAGCATGGGCAAGGTGGTAACACCCCGTCTGACATCGGTGCCAGGTGGCTTACCGG
>JBJOIK010000154.1:0-2626 GCA_046047135.1 Actinomycetota bacterium | reverse complement strand
TAGTGGAATCGCTACTTCCTGGTGCGAGCTTTCTCCTGGTCTACTCACTCACTCAGTCACTGCTGTGGAGTGTGGCCGCTCCCGTAGCCGTGTCAATCGGTTTTATCGTGACGCGACTCATTCAACGCAGTCCCATCCAGCCGGCATTGGTGGGCTTCCTTGGCATCATGGCCTCGGCAGCTGTTGCGGTGTTATCCGGCCGTCCGGAGAACAACTTTGTTTTGGGGTTGTGGGTCAACGGCATCAGCCTTGCCGTGTTGTTGGTGTCCGTTCTACTAGGCCGGCCTCTCATCGGCGTGATTGCCGGTTTGCTGACCTCAGACCCGCTGTGGCATCGCGACCGCGCGAAACGCGTCATGGCCATAGTCGCGACGGGACTGTGGATGGGCATGTTTGGCCTGCGCTTAGCAGTCCAAGTGCCTCTGTATCTCGCGGGCTCAGAAGCAGTCCAGGCGTTGGCTATGGCACGGCTGCTCATGGGCCTACCGCTGTATGGCGCGACACTATGGCTCACCTGGCTTCTGCTGCGCTCCGTCTATCGAGGGGCAAGCGAGCAGCCAGCTGATAGAATTTAGCTTCACGTCAAGATAATTTGGAGGACGTTTTTCATGCCCAGTCTCAACTCTCTTAGATCCCGCGACACCCTCACCGTCGGGGGAGTGAACCACGAGATCTACCGGATCGACGCCGTACCAGGTTCGGGCTCACTTCCGTTCTCCCTCAAAGTGCTTTTAGAAAACCTGCTGCGCACAGAAGACGGCAAGAACGTAACCGAGGCCCAGATTCGTGCGTTGGGGAACTGGGACCCCACTGCTGAGCCCGATACCGAAATCCAATACACCCCCGCCCGCGTCGTCCTCCAAGACTTCACCGGTGTTCCCTGCATCGTCGACCTCGCCACCATGCGAGAGGCCATCGTCGACCTCGGTGGGGACCCTCAAAAAGTGAACCCTCTGTCTCCGGCCGAGCTCGTGATTGACCACTCGGTCATTGCGGATCTGTTTGGCCAGGAAAACGCGTTTCAGCGCAACGTAGAAATCGAATACGAACGCAACGGAGAGCGCTACCAGTTCTTGCGTTGGGGCCAGACCGCCTTCGATAACTTCAAGGTCGTTCCCCCCGGAACGGGCATCGTGCACCAGGTGAACATTGAGCACCTCGCCAAAGTGGTTTACACCCGTGAGGTGGATGGAGTTCTGCAAGCCTTCCCCGACACCTGTGTGGGAACCGACTCTCACACCACCATGGTCAACGGACTTGGTGTGCTGGGGTGGGGTGTCGGTGGTATCGAAGCAGAAGCCGCCATGTTGGGCCAGCCCGTCTCCATGTTGATTCCCCGAGTGGTGGGCTTCAAACTCACCGGCTCGATTCCCACCGGTGTCACTGCCACCGACGTCGTTCTCACCATCACGCAGAAGCTGCGTGAGCACGGTGTGGTGGGTAAGTTTGTTGAGTTCTACGGGGCAGGTGTGGCCGAGGTGCCATTGGCAAACCGTGCCACTATCGGAAACATGAGCCCCGAGTTTGGCTCCACCGCGGCGATGTTCCCCATCGACCAGGTCACCCTTGACTACCTTGCCCTCACCGGTCGCGACAAAAATCTGCTCGCCCTGGTTGAGGCCTACGCCAAAGAGCAGGGTTTGTGGCACGACCCTTCAAATGAACCCTCGTTCAGTGAGTACCTGGAGCTCGACCTCTCCACCGTGGTGCCGAGCATCGCTGGCCCACGTCGTCCGCAGGACCGCATCGAGGTCTCACGTGCGAAAGATCAGTTTGCTTCGGACCTGCCCGGGTATGTCCAGCCCGGTAAAGAAAAGCAGGCGGTCTCGGTCTCGACAGGGTCCGATTCGTTTGAACTCACGAACGGCGCCGTCACCATCGCCGCGATCACCTCCTGCACCAACACCTCAAACCCCTCGGTGATGCTCGCAGCGGGTCTTCTCGCTCGCAACGCTGCCCACAAGGGGTTGAAGTCCAAGCCATGGGTCAAGACCACCCTCGCCCCGGGATCCAAAGTCGTCACCGACTATTACGAGAAAGCCGGGCTGATGGACGACTTGGAAAAGCTCGGCTTCTACCTCGTGGGCTACGGCTGCACCACCTGTATTGGAAACTCGGGGCCACTGGCCGATGAAATCTCCCAAGCCATCAATGACAACGACCTCGCTGTGACCGCGGTGCTCTCGGGTAACCGCAACTTCGAGGGTCGAATCAACCCCGATGTGAAAATGAACTACCTGGCGAGCCCACCGCTGGTGATTGCCTACGCTCTCGCCGGCACCATGGACTTTGACTTTGAAAGCCAACCGCTTGGGGTGGACGCGGAGGGACATGACGTGTTCTTGCGCGACATTTGGCCCAGCGCCGCTGAGGTCCAGCAGACCATCGACACCTCCATTGATACGGACATGTTCGACAAGGAATATGCCGCTGTGTTTGACGGTGACGAGAGGTGGCGTTCGCTGCCCACCCCGACCGGCGACACCTTTGAGTGGGCTGACTCCTCAACGTATGTGCGGAAACCGCCGTATTTCGAGGGGATGACGGCGCAGCCTGAACCCGTCTCTGACATTTCTGGGGCCCGGGTTCTCGCTTTGCTCGGAGACTCAGTCACCACCGACCACAT
>JBJOIK010000153.1:0-2672 GCA_046047135.1 Actinomycetota bacterium | reverse complement strand
CCCATCTGCCAGGTCAAGTACCCGCCATCGAGGTTTGATACCTCAATACCGTGGTGGGCAAGAATGCACGCCGCGGTATGACCGCGCTGGCCGACTCGGCAGGTCACAATGACTTTCTTCCCCTCGTAAGAAGAGACATGGTCTCTCAGTTCATCGAGGGTGACTAGTTCGGAACCGGGAATAGACCCCCGGCTGAATTCGCCTTCCGTGCGCACATCCAGTAGGTTCCAGCCTTGAGCGAGCAGGGCTTCCACTTCATGCCATTGAACTGACTTTTCGCCCGTTGCGCGGTTTTCATTGACGTACCCCAGCATGTTGACAGGATCTTTGGCTGAGGCGAATTGTGGAGCATACGACAATTCAAGGTCAATCAAATCTGTTGCCCTAAGCCCCGCCGACATCGCTGTCGCGATGACGTCAATCCTCTTGTCAACACCCTCCTCGCCCACGGCTTGAGCTCCGAGAATTTCATCGGTCTCAGGATCCACGATGAGTTTCATCGCCATCTGTACCGCATCCGGGTAGTAGCCGGCGTGATTGATCGGATGAGTGTGAATCACCCTCATCTGCCGACCTTTTTGGCGAAGTACTCTCTCGGTGTAACCAGTGGAGGCAGCAGCCATCCCGAAGAAACCCACGATCGAAGTTCCGTAGGCGACCACCGCTCGAGCCGGACGCCCCGCGATGGAGTCGGCGGCAAGACGTCCATGGCGGTTGGCAAGTCCGGCGAGGGGGACCAAGCTGTGGCCATCGGGCCGAGTCTTTTCGGCCACATCTCCCACAGCCCAAATATTGGGGTCGGAGGTTCTTTGCTGTTCGTCAACCGCAACGCCACCCGCTTCGCCCATGTGAAGCCCGGCCTGAACCGCGAGCTCGACATTGGGTCTCGCACCTACAGCCACCACCACCATGTCAGCGTCGATGGAGGATCCATCGGAGAGTGTCACTCCTGCTGTCGTGATGGCAGAGACCTGGGCGGACAATCGCACATCGAGTCCATTGTGTCGAGCCCGTTCCACCAGGGGCCAGGCCATCTCAACATCGAGCGTGGGCATGAGTTGAGGGAGTGCTTCCACGAGTGTCGTAGCGATCCCGCGGTGAACCAGGTTCTCGGCCAGTTCTAGGCCGATGAAGCCTCCACCCACCACAATCGCACTCGTAGCAGTATTGGCTGCGGCGATGAGTCGGTCCATATCATCGAGGTTCCAGAGGACGTGCGCGTCCTCGACGCCCGGAATCGGGGGTCGGAAAGGTGTTGAACCGGGGCTCAAAATCAGCGCGTCGTAGGAGATCTGGGATTCTGTACCGGAGTCAAGAGAGGTGACGGTGACGGTTTTTTCTTCCCGATTAATGGCGGTTGCTTCTGTTCGAAGATGTACATCGATGTTGAATCGACGCTTGAGTTGCTCTGGCTGCTGGAGAACTAGTGAGCCTCTGTGGGGGATGACCCCACCCACGTGATACGGCAAACCGCAGTTGGCAAAGGACACGGCGCCGCCGCGCTCAATAACGATGATTTCGGCGCTCTCATGAATTCGTCGAAGCCTGGTTGCCGCTGACATTCCACCGGCGACTCCCCCGATAATCACAATGGTCTGAGGCAATAGAGATGCTGAAGTCATGTCATGAGTATATACCCCCTAGGGTATTGAACCCTTACTCAGCCCGCCTCTGACACGGTAGAAAACATGGTCCTCCTGAATCCCTTCACATCGCTTCGGATGAAGGCCAGGTCCCAGATTTTGACCATGCTCTCTGGTGACCCACAGGGTGAGCCGGACTGGGTCAAGGACATGAGTAACGGCTCTGATGAAGGCTATTTCGGGCCAGCTTCAGCTGTATGGCACGTCAACGGTGGAATCCCCGTCATCGTCGCAGGGGTACGAGCTCTCCTGATGCAAACACTTCACCCTGGCGCCATGGCTGGAGTACACGATCACTCCAGGTATGCAAGCGATCCCATCGGCAGGCTTTCGGGAACCGTGAGGTGGGTTGTGACCACCACGTTCGGGGCGAAGGAAACGGTTGCCAAAGAAACCTCCCGAGTATTCCGGCTCCACGACCGGGTGAAAGGCTCCTATCAGCCGGGAAATCCACCCGCTGCGGCCAAAGATTATTCCGCTCACGATGAGGACCTAGTCGCGTGGGTACACATCGTGTTCACCGATGCGTTTCTTCGCTCGCACCGGAGGTGGGGGGATGAAATCCCCCGCGAGTACCCGGAGGAATCAGGTGAAGACCGCTATGTCCGGGAATGGGCTCAGGCTGGCATCCTCATGGGGATGACCAGCGCTCCTCATTCTGTTGCCGAGCTAGACGCCGCACTCCAAAACTTCGAGCCCGTATTGCGAGCAGACTCCAGGGTGAAGGAGGCCATCCGCTTCCTCACCAAACCACCACTTCCTCCCCTCGCACGCATTCCCTACGCCATCTTGGTCGGTGGAGCTATCACCACGATTGAACCGCGCTACAGAAAAATGCTGGGCCTGTCCAAGCCGTGGTGGCCAGCACACTCCATGACAAGACTCATGTTGTGGTTGATCGGTGTCACACTCGGCACTGAATCCACCAGTCGCAAGCGCGCGACAGAGCGCATCGCGCGTATTCGCGCGGCTGGTTAACCAGAGCGACTACTGGACTCCCAGAATGTCGACGACAAAGACAATGGTGTC
>JBJOIK010000152.1:0-4431 GCA_046047135.1 Actinomycetota bacterium | reverse complement strand
GGCCAAACACTCATCATCGATGGCGGCAACTCCATCGCGGAGGAACGTCGCTAGCGACGATCTCTTTTCTTCACCGCCATAGCAGCGAAGAATTCCCAGATTAACCGGTGCGCATTATTCACGGTGATATCGGCGTGGTCATAGGCGGGAGCCACCTCCATCACGTCAAAACCCACCACGTCTAGCTCGAGAGTGAGTTTTCGAATGATTCGCAGCAAATCGATGGGCGCGAAACCTCCAGGTTCAGGGGTCCCCGTCGCAGGAGCGAAACCAGGGTCAAGCACATCAATATCGATGGAAATATATGCCTTCGGCGCACGCTTCCGGGCTTCAGCAATGACGTCATCAATGACCGGCATTGCGCCACGTTCCCAAAACTCTTGCATCATGTAGTGCTTAAGTTTGTTCTCCCGCATCCACTTCTGATCTTCTTCGCCTGGCCAATATCCTCGGAGCCCTAACTGCAGGAACCGATCCCCCGGGATAGCTCCGGACTCAACAAGGCGACGCATCATGGCGCCGTGGCTGGCAAAGTTACCTTCGATTTCGTTCGCCGTATCGGCGTGAGCATCGAAGTGAATCATGGCGACATTGCCAAACCCGTGAGCCTCAGCCACGGCTGTTGCACTGGGCCACGTCACCGAATGGTCTCCGCCGAGGATGACTGGAACAATCCCCCGAGAAGTCACCGCGCTCACGCGCTCATGGATTGACGCTTTAGCGTTGTCCCACTGGCCATGGGGGATGATGGCGTCGCCAAAATCAACGACATTCAGGTGGTCGAAGATTTCAATGCCGAGATCCAGGTGGTACGTGCCGGGGTCGTAAGCATCCGCACGCATGGCCCTTGGACCAAAGCGAGCCCCGGGACGGTTCGTGGTGGCGGCATCCCAGGGCGCTCCGACCACCGCAACATCGGGCTTGATTCGGTCGAGTTCTGCCGCGTCTGCCACAAAAGGTCTCATACCGAAGGTGGCGAGGCCCTGGAAAGAGGGCGAATCGAGTTGCTCTCGCATACCGGCCGAAACAGAATCCTCAGATGTCATCTACCCAGAGTAGAGCTCGAAGGGCCAGACTTGAAGTGTGTGCGGACGTTTTGCCTTGGACCAGACAACCAATGACCTGATGGCTGAGTTTGCCGCCACCACGAATCGCTTCCCAGACTGGGAACCTCGGTGGAACATTGCTCCGACGACCACGATTCCTATCGTGATTGACAACAGCAATGGGGAGAGAGTTGTTGGTCCTGCACGATGGTCTCTCACACCCTCGTGGTCGAAAGAGCTCGTCCTCGCCTATCCAACATTCAACGCGCGCTCAGAAACCGCAGCAGAAAAGCCCACCTTCCGGCAATCTGTGTCCCGCCATCGGTGCATCATTCCGGTGTCCGGTTATTACGAATGGGCTGTAGTCCAAGGATCTAAGGTTCCTCACTACATTCACCTCGCCTCTGGCGAGGTCGCGGGCCTCGCAGGCCTTTACTCGTGGTGGACAAACCGAGACTCAGGCGAAGTCATCGCGACCACCACGATTCTGACCAGAGAGAGCGCAGGCGAACTGGCGCGCATCCATGATCGGATGCCCGTTGTGGTGAGGAAGGAAGACCGCGATCGGTGGTTAGATTCGAGCTCTCATGACGGTGCAGAACTGCTGGCTACCATCTCACAATCAACGGCCGAGGGGGCGTCCTCGTGGCAGTTCTACCCAGTTTCACCCCTGAAGGGAGATGGTCCACACTTGGTGGAGCGAAAGGACCACGATTCGAAGCACCCTGAGGTCTCTTCTGCCGGCGGCTACTGAAGATATGTCGTGGGGTATGCCGACCTTCCGCGCCGAGGGAGTCATTGTGTTGTCGTTTCTCGGTTTCACCGAACACAACAGTCTTTTTCCAGGTCCGGAAGTTCAGAAAGAAGTCGGATCTCTCCTCGATGGATACGACACCACTAAGGGCACCATTCACTTACCCCGCGATAGCGCTCCCACAAAAGCGTTCCTCAAGGAGCTTGTCGAGGCGCGAATCAGGATCATCAACCGCAGCTATCCCAAGAAATCTGGTGAATTCTTGGAGCTCTACTCAAACGGAGTCCTCAAGGCTAAAGGCAAATACAAGGATGGTCAGATGCACGGCTCGTGGTCGTTCTACCGGAAGGACGGCACCATCATGAGAAGCGGTGCATTCAAGGCGGGACGCCAGGTTGGCAACTGGGTCACCTACGACTCATCGGGCAAGCCATACAAGACAACGGCCATGGGTTAGGGCTCCATGGGATTGCACTTAGCCGAAGCGAAGAAACACCTGGCTGCTTCCTGTGATGTGATGGCGACGCTGATACCTCTTCACACTCCGCCTGACATCACACCCAAGTCGCCAGATTCTTATTTTGAAGTCCTAGTTTCTTCCATCATGGGCCAGCAGCTCTCTGTGAAGGCGGCGGCGACGATCGAAGGTCGAGTCATCGAGGGGCTAGGGCCTCACTCCCCTCACCTTCTCGCCGACAAGACGGTCGAGCAGTTGCGGGAGTTCGGGCTCTCGCGATCGAAATCTTCGTACATCATCGAGATGGCTCGAGCTTTCCGGGACGGGATGATTGATCCTCACGCGCTAGAAGGACTGGAGCCTGAATCCATAATCTCGACACTGACCACACTCAAGGGGGTGGGACCTTGGACGGCAGAAATGTTCATGATCTTTGGGATGGGTTTACCGGATGTGTGGTCACCAGGGGATCTGGGCCTCCGCAACGCCGTCTATGCGCACTTTGGTGAGGGCGTTGACACCTCGGCTATTGCCGAACGCTGGCGCCCCTATCGCTCCTATGCTGCTCTTTACTTGTGGGAGTTTTCGGATAATTCACCTGGCGCATAAACCTCAGGGTTACCAGATTTAGCGGAAGCGACTACTCTCGAGGTCATGCGTGCCAGAGGGTGGATTGGAATCGGAGTCGGTGTGGCAGTGGTGCTCGCCGGCGCGGGAATTGCCGTGGGCGACTACGTGTATCGGACGGGAACAAGCATTCCCTGTGGCATCAACGATGACGATCTCGATAACTCACCAGAAAAATTCACGACACCAGAAGAGGGACCATTTCCGGGTGATGGCTGGAATCAGTGGATTGGCTATGACCTCTCTGACTGGTGGTTGACCGATATTCCGGTGGAAACCGTCACCATCCCCGTCGCAGAGGATGTCACGTTGGAAGCCTGGTGGATCAAGGCCTCCTATCCGACTGCCCAAGAAACCGTGATTGTGACTCACGGATACGGAACGTCACGCCGTGACTACAACGCTCTCCTGCCCTCAGCCATGTTGGCAAAAGAAGGCTTCAATGTGCTCCTGGTCGATCAAAGAGACACGGGAAAGTCCACCTGCGTCGACGGTCGTCATTCAGCGGGCCAAGACGAATCGGACGACTTTGCCGCGGTTGCTGACTGGCTAGTGCAAGAAAAGGGAATCACTCCAGACAAGATCGGCATGTTTGGTGTGTCGGGTGGCGCGATTGCCACGGCAATCTTGCCTGCTAAGACAGACAATGTCTCTGCCTTTGCGATGGAGGCTCCTATCTTTGATTTTGCCGAAACTGCCGAGAGAGAGGTCGTGTTTCAAGGTTTCCCCGCGCAACTCTGGACGCTCGCTGATATTGCGGCCAAACTGCGCGGAGTGAACCTCAACGAAACTCCTATCACCGCGGGAATTGATGCCGCAGGCGACAGACCGATGTTGCTCCTGCACGGCACGGAAGACCAAAGACTCGCGTATGAGGGGGCCGTGAAGTTCTTCGACTACGCCCAAGGCGCAGGGGTCGACATCACTCTAGAAACCTTTGACGGTGCAGACCACACCGAGGGGATGCTGACCGAAACACAAAGATACGCAGACGCACTGACGTCATTCTTCTCAAGGGCACTCGGCCAAGAAGACTTGGATTGACCGTCACTCTGTGTTCTAGGCTCTTGACATGTTACGACCGGGGTTTTCACCATTCATCCAACTTTCGATAGCGGCGCTGATCATTGCTGGGTGTTCCGGCGGTGGGGATCCGACAACAGACCAAACAGAGCCTGCTAGCTCAGCAGAGGCAAGCGTTGAAACCCTTGATACCTGTGGTCAGGTTTCCGCGGGATACATCGTGCAAATGCCCGACGGTGAATTTGAGGTGTGCCCAGCGTCAGCGGAATACGCCACCGCTGAGGGTGAACTCACAACGTTCCCACGAGCTTCTGCTGACTTCGCTCTCTCGGGGTATGGATTAGGCGTCACCGAATCTGGTTCGGCCCTAAATCACCCCGCATCGGGAGCGAGCGATGGAACTCACCTGGCGATAGCTGACCGGTTTAACAATCGAGTCTTGATTTACAACTCTCTACCCACCACAACACAAGAGCCAGACATCGTGGTAGGGCAACCTGATTTCACAGACACGACGCCAGGCG
>JBJOIK010000151.1:0-2721 GCA_046047135.1 Actinomycetota bacterium | reverse complement strand
GCGGTGTGGGTTCTCGTGGGGTTGCCCCTGATGTTGGTGGTGTCTCGTTTCCCTCCGATGACCTTCAAAAGGCTCGCTCCGACGCTGTTCCTCGGGGCATTGTTGCTCCAGGGGCTGGTGCTGACGCCGCTGGGTATTACCTCGGGAGGTAACAGGAACTGGATCAGCATCGCCGGATTGACAGGACAGCCTTCAGAGCTGCTGAAGGTGGCGATGATTGTGTGGATGGCCGCGATTTTGGCGGATCGAATCGACCAGGTTCGGGACTATCGTTCGCTGGTTCGACCCTTAGGTATTGGCGTTGTGCTAGCACTCTCGCTCGTCGCGTTGGGTCAAGACCTGGGAACGATGGGTGTGATGACCATGGTCGCCCTCGGTGTCGTATTCCTCGCGGGAGCTCGCATGAGCCATCTCATAGCCGTTGTGGGAGCCATTTCGGCGGCTGTGGCATTTCTGGCCCTGCTGAGCCCCTCACGAGTAAATCGAATCATGACGTGGTTTTCCGGGTGCACCGAGGAGGACTACCTGGGTAGTTGTTGGCAGATAGTGCATTCCACGTTTGCTCTCGGGTCGGGGGGAATTTTTGGGGTTGGGTTGGGTAATTCACGCGCGAAGTGGTCCTGGTTGCCTGAGGCAGAGACGGACTTTATTTTTGCCATCGTGGGGGAGGAGCTCGGCCTCATTGGAACCACGATGGTGATTGTTGCCTTCCTGATACTCGCGGTCGTCATGACCCGAATGGTGAGGCAACAGCCCGACCCGTTCGCACGGCTTATTACCGGCGGTGTGATGGTCTGGTTGATCGGCCAGGCCATGATCAACATCGCCGTGGTGTTGGAGGTCCTCCCCGTCCTCGGTGTCCCCCTTCCGTTCATGTCTGTGGGGGGCTCGGCGTTGCTGGCCTCATTGGTGGCCATCGGAGTGGTCATGGCCGTGAATCGCCGCGATGTCATGTCGGTCTCGGAATCCCGGTCACGGCGGAGCCAGACACGATGATGAAGGTGGTCTTGGCTGGTGGGGGGACCGCCGGTCATGTAAACCCCCTCCTAGCCGTGGCCGACACGCTCGTTCGCGATGGACACACAACACCTGAAGGGATTCGGGTGATCGGAACCGCAGAGGGGCTAGAAACCCGACTCGTGCCAGCCGCCGGCTATCAGCTGTCGTTTGTAGCGAGGCTGCCACTTCCCAGACGTCTTAGTCTCGAAGCGCTTACCTTTGTGCCGAAGTTTGTCGGCGCAGTCCTCACCAGCGTGAGAGTCATTCGATCTCATCGCGCGGACGTGGTTGCGGGTTTTGGTGGCTATGCCTCAGCGCCGGTCTATGTCGCAGCCTGGCTCGCCAGGGTGCCCCTGGTCATTCATGAAGCGAACGCCGTGGCAGGTTTCGCCAATCGACTGGGCGCTCGGTTGACCACCCATGTTGCGACGACGTTTCGGGTCACCCGACTACCGCACAGCAACCTGATAGGTATGCCGCTTACTCGCGCTCTCACCCATCCCTCGAACACGGTGTCGGCTGGTGATGCACGAAAGCACTTTGGTTTGTCTCCTAGGAAAAAAACTTTGGTCGTGACTGGGGGTTCGCAGGGTTCGGTCCGCATTAACTCCACGCTGAGCGCCGTTATTCCGACCATCCTCGAGTCGGGGTGGCAGGTTTTGCATATTGTGGGTGGCAAGAATCCTCTGCCCGACACAGACCGAGCTGGGTATGTGGTCCTCACGTATTGCGACCGAATGGATCTCGCATTTTCCGCTGCCACCGCAGTCGTATCGAGGGCTGGCGCTGCCACGGTCTCCGAAATTCAGATCCTGGAAATTCCCACCATTTTTGTTCCCTATCCGGTCGGCAATGGCGAACAGGAAAAGAATGCTGCTGATTCCTTGGCGGCGGGGGCCGCGGTCATGGTTTCAGATGCGGAATTCACTCCCGAACGCTTTCTCGAGACCGTCTTGCCACTTCTCCGCGATGATGCGGCACTGGAGAGGATGCGTCGAAGCGGGAAAGGTCTAGGTCGCCCCGATGCGGCCGAACGTTTCAGTCAGATGATGCTCGAGGCAGCGGGGGAGCGGATATAGCGTGGTGAAACCAGAAATCGGCAGGGACATCCCTGACTCTTTGGGCGCCGTTCACCTCATCGGTGTGGGCGGATCAGGGATGAGTGGCATCGCTCGTGTCCTCGTGGAACGCGGTCTGAGGGTGAGCGGATCTGATCGGGCTGCGTCTGAAGTGACGGAGTCCCTCGAAAGTGCGGGCGTGAGGGTGTTCATAGGCCACGATGCCTCCCACGTTGGTGACGTGGACACTGTGATTGTTTCGAGCGCCGTTCGCGAGAGTAACGAGGAGTATCAGGAAGCGCAGCGAAGAGGACTGCCCATTCTGCACCGGTCAGAAGCTCTGCGGTGGATTATCCGAGACAAGAGAGTCCTCGCCGTCGCTGGCTCCCATGGGAAGACCACCTCGACTGCCATGCTGGCGACCGCTCTTACACGCGCTGGTCATCAAGTGGGCGCGGTGAATGGTGGAGTCATTAGCGAGTGGGGTGTGTCGTCTCGATGGGGCGTAGATCCACTCTTTGTCATCGAGGCGGATGAGTCTGATCGCTCCTTCTTGGGATACCGGCCCGCTGTCGTGATGATCACGAACATCGCGCCTGACCACTTGGACTTTTATGGCTCGTTGGACGCAATCTACGAGGCATTTGAAGGCTTTGCGAGAACC
>JBJOIK010000150.1:0-2728 GCA_046047135.1 Actinomycetota bacterium | reverse complement strand
TCGGCAAACGACGCATCCGACTTGAGCCGACCGATGATGTCGAGAACCCCCGAGCTATCGCCATTGGCCGTGTCGACCACGATCACATCCACTCCGGCATCTCGCAGGCCGCAGGCGCGCTCCCACGCGTCCCCGAAGAAACCAATAGCTGCGGCGACGCGCAAACGCCCCTGGGAATCTTTGGTGGCGTTGGGGTATTGCTCTGACTTGTCGAAGTCCTTGACGGTGATGAGGCCGCGCAGGATGCCCTTGTCGTCGACAAGGGGAAGCTTTTCAATCTTGTGTTCGGCAAACAACGCGAGTGCCTGCTCGGGCTTGATACCCACAGGGGCCGTAATCAGGCCCTCACTGGTCATCACATCCCGCACGAGTGTGCTGCTCGCCTCGAAGGGAGACACAAAGCGCATGTCGCGGTTTGTGATGATTCCGACGAGCTTGCCCTCGCCTTCCACGACCGGAAGGCCGGAGACGCGGAACTGGCCACACAGCTCATCCACGTCGGCCACGGTGGCGTCGGGGGTGGTGGTCACGGGGTTGGTCACCATTCCGGATTCACTGCGCTTGACCTTGTCGACTGACTCCACTTGGTCATCAATGGACATGTTGCGGTGAAGAACACCGATTCCCCCCTGCCGAGCCATCGCGATCGCCATCCGCGTTTCGGTGACGGTGTCCATGGCCGCTGAAAGGACGGGCGCATGCATGGTGATGCGTTTGGTAAGGCGCGTTGACGTGTCTGCCTGAGACGGAATCACATCGGTGTGTGCGGGAAGCAACATCACATCGTCGTAGGTGAGACCGACAAATTCGAAAGGATTTGACTCCACTACAGCGCCCCCGAGACCCTCAGATATCAACGAATCACGGCGAACAAGCACCGTGAACCAATGGTAGCGGTTCGACCTGGTCACGAGAACCAGGCATAATGACACCAATTGTTTTTATGCGTTTGACACCGCGGAAACAATTAGTCGTCAAAGTAGACGGCGAATGTGCAACACGAGTTGCGCCCAATGACAGAAAAATCAACGGAGGCAGTGTGGAACTCGTGAGAGGTGCCGAACAAACCCTCAGTCAGAAGCTTCCCCAGTGGATAGTTGTCACGCTCGTCACGTTGTTGGCGTTCTTCCTCGCAGTAGGCCCAGCCTCGAGCGCACACGCTGACGAAGTGGGAAGCGAATACGACTTCACTATTTCGGGCAACGTCAAGAACGAAGGTGAACCCATCGCCGGAGTCCGCATCGTGGTCGATGGAAATGGTTACTCCGCCGAGGTGCAAACCGGCGAGGACGGAAAGTGGAAAGTCGGCGTTCCCGAACGTGGCATCTACAACGTCTTCCTCGACCAAAACACTCTGCCCGAAGGCATCGCGGTGTTGGAGGGTGGTGACACCCAGCAGGTGGAAATTGGACCCGGTGGTTCTGTCGTCAAGAACTTCTTCATTGGTGAGGGTGAGCGACAAACCACATCAGTGGCAGACCAGCTGATCTCGCGCCTCATTTACGGTCTGAACTTCGGCCTGATGCTGGCTCTCGCTGCCATCGGTTTGTCACTGGTCTACGGAACGACGGGTCTGTCAAACTTCGCCCACGCTGAGATGGTGACCTTCGGGGCGATTGTGGCGATGGTCTTCGGAGTGATTTTGGAATGGCCCATGTGGATTGCCATCATTCTCGCCGTGGCCGCGAGTGCGGGTCTTGGTTGGGTCCAAGACGCGGGTCTCTGGGCGCCACTGCGACGGCGCGGGCTTGGCCTGGTACAGCTGATGATTGTCAGTATTGGTCTCTCCCTCGCCGTGCGCTACGTCTTTCAGTTCATCGTTGGTGGTGGCACCATGCAGTTACCCGGTTCCAGCGCCGCAAAAATCCCGCTTTTCGGTGCAGTGGCGCTCAGCACCATTGACCTCGCCAGCATGGCGATCAGCCTCGTGGTGATTGTGGCCTTCGCGCTGTGGTTGATTTTCTCGCGGATTGGAAAAGCCACTCGAGCGATTTCGGACAATGCCTCCCTCGCAGCCGCCTCAGGTATCGACGTTGACCGGGTCATCCGCATCGTCTGGATTCTCGCGTCAATGCTCGCCGGGCTATCGGGAATCCTCTGGGCCTATTTCCGCCCCGGCATCAAGTGGGACATGGGTGAAAAAATCCTGCTTCTGATGTTCGCGGCAGTGGTGCTCGGAGGTTTGGGAACCGCCTTTGGCGCTCTGCTGGGCGCACTAATTGTTGGCATTCTCGTGGAAACCTCGGCCATGGTGATCCCGTCCGACCTCAAATACGTCGGAGCGTTGAGCTTGCTCATCATCATTCTTGTTGTGAGACCCCAGGGATTGCTGGGCCGAAAAGAACGCATAGGTTAGGGGCGAATCATGGACTGGGGATCAATTCTCTCTAATACAGCGCAGCAATTACTCAGCCCTGCGACAATGGCATTTGCCCTTGCCGCTTTGGGTCTCGCCATTCATTTCGGTTTTGCGGGACTGCTCAACATGGGTATTGCCGGATTTATGGCGGTCGGCGCCTACGGTTATGCCATCTCAATTCTGACCTTCGGCTTTCCTTGGTGGGCTGCCGCGCTGGTAGGAATCGTCGCCTCAGTGATCTTGGCCATCATCATGGGAATTCCGACGTTGCGATTGCGTGGCGATTACCTGGCCATTGTGACCATTGCGGGTGCCGAAATTCTGCGGCTGTTGTTCTTGACGACGGCAAACCAAGAAATTACCGGTTCG
>JBJOIK010000149.1:0-2760 GCA_046047135.1 Actinomycetota bacterium | reverse complement strand
GCACCCGCCAAGAAGGCGCCTGCAAAGAAAGCTTCCGCGAAGAGGGCCACGACGTAACTATGGGTGCACGAACCAGTCAATCGTTAGTCCGCGCTAGGGAAGAAGCGGCGGGTTTTGGCGCACGTCATGACCTTGCTACACACCTGTTTGCGGCCGCTATGGGGTTGTCTGGTTCGAGCGCTTTACGTAACGCCCTGGCCGATTCGTCGGCCGATTCCAAGAGCCTCCAGGCTCTCGCATCAGCGGCTTTCGCGTCGCTGTCCACCGACGCGAAAAAACTGGTGGGGGAGTTGGTGGCTCTTCCGTGGTCGAAGGCTGAAGACCTGCAGGCTGCTCTCGAAGAGTTGGGCATTCGGGTTCTGACAAGAGCTGCCGGTGATTCTGCCGACGTGATTGGTGAGCTCCTCGCAATTTCAACTTTGGTGCACTCCGATCCAGAAGTTGAGTTGGCAATCGGCTCGAAGAGGGCTTCTAGCTCGGCGAAAGCAGATCTCGTGAGCGCTTTGGTGGGCGGCAAGGTATCTGCCGAAGCCGAAGCCATCACACGACACTTAGTCTCCGATTCGAGGGGCCGCCGAATCGGTCGAATGCTGATGTCAGCCGCAGAGATTGTCGCTGATGAAATGGGTAAGGGTCTCGCAGTAGTGACGGTGGCAAAACCTCTCACAGCGTCCCAGCGCGAGCACATCCTGAGTCTTGTTCAGGACAAATACGCTCGGCCTCACTATGTTGCCCAACAGGTCGACCCTGGACTTGTGGGAGGGGCCCGAATACGGGTCGGGCATGACGTCATTGATGGAAGCGTGGCCACAAGGCTGCAGGACTTGAGGATCAAACTTGCCGGCTAGAGCTGGCGAAACACGTGCGAGCGCACACAACCAAAGGAAAAACCATGGCTGAACTAACAATCAACCCGGATCACATCCGCGACGCCCTGAGAGACTTTGCGAAGTCTTACGACCCTGGCACCGCCGCAACCACGGAGGTTGGTCATGTGGTCGATGCTGCCGATGGAATCGCCCACGTGGAGGGTTTACCGGGAGTGATGGCCAACGAACTGGTGAAGTTCGAGGACGGAACCCTCGGTTTGGCGCAAAACCTGGACGAAAACGAGATTGGTGTCGTTGTTCTGGGAGAATTCAGCGGAATTGAGGCTGGTCAAGAAGTCACTCGAACAGGTGAAGTCTTGTCTGTTCCCGTTGGAGATGCCTATTTGGGTCGCGTTGTCGACCCATTGGGTAACCCCATTGATGGCCTGGGAGCCATCAAGTCTGAGGGTCGACGCGCTCTCGAGCTTCAGGCCCCGGGCGTTATGGCGCGACGCAGCGTTCACGAACCGCTCCAGACCGGTATCAAGGCGATTGACGCCATGATTCCAGTGGGTCGTGGTCAGCGTCAGCTCATCATCGGTGACCGCCAGACCGGTAAGACAGCTATTGCGGTGGACACCATCATCAACCAGAAAGCCAACTGGGACTCAGGTGACCCCTCGAAGCAGGTGCGCTGCATCTATGTCGCTATCGGCCAGAAAGGCTCAACCATTGCGGGTGTGAAGGGCGCACTCGAAGATGCGGGGGCCATGGAGTACACCACCATCGTTGCTGCGCCCGCCTCTGACCCCGCCGGGTTCAAGTACCTCGCGCCCTATACCGGATCAGCTATTGGTCAGCACTGGATGTATAACTCCAAGCACGTGCTCATCATTTTTGATGACCTCTCCAAGCAGGCTGAGGCCTATCGTGCGGTGTCATTGTTGTTGCGTCGCCCACCGGGTCGTGAAGCCTACCCGGGCGATGTCTTCTACTTGCACTCTCGACTGCTAGAGCGTTGCGCCAAACTCTCCGACGACATGGGGGGTGGTTCCATGACCGGGCTTCCCATCATTGAGACCAAAGCCAATGACGTCTCAGCGTTTATCCCGACCAACGTGATCTCCATCACCGATGGTCAGATCTTCTTGCAATCCGATCTGTTCCTCGCCAACCAGCGTCCGGCTGTGGACGTGGGTATTTCTGTGTCTCGGGTGGGTGGAGACGCTCAGGTGAAGTCAATTAAGTCGGTGTCAGGAACTCTGAAGCTTGAACTTGCTCAGTACCGGGCGCTCGAAGCTTTCGCTATGTTCGCCTCCGACCTTGATGCTGCGAGCCGGCGCCAGCTGGCCCGCGGTGCACGATTGACTGAGCTCCTGAAGCAACCCCAGTATTCCCCGTATCCGGTGGAGGAGCAGGTTGTTTCTATCTGGGCCGGCACCAACGGAAAGCTGGACACCATCGCGGTGGAAGATGTCCTGAAGTTCGAGTCTGAATTGCTCGACCACCTCCGTCGCAACACCAAGATTCTCGACACATTGAGAAAGACCAACGTTCTCGACGATGACACCAAAGCCCTGCTGGAAAAAGAGGTCGACAAGTTTGTCGTGGCCTTCCAGGGTTCTGGAGCTGAGGGTCTCGGTCACCCCGGCAGCGAGGAGTATGACGCTATCGCTGAAGAAGAAATCAACCAAGAAAAGATCGTCAAGCGCAAGCGCTAGACCTCAAGAGCAAAGGACAGAGTAACCATGGGTGCGCAACTTCGGGTGTATCGGCAGAAGATTCGTTCTGCCAGTACGACCAAGAAGATCACCAGGGCTATGGAGCTCATTTCGGCTTCCCGAATCCAAAAAGCTCAGGCCCGGATGACCTCTGCTGCTCCCTATTCTCGGGCTGTGACCAGGGCCGTGTCAGCGGTGGCGACCTATTCCAACGTTGACCATCCGTTGCT
>JBJOIK010000148.1:0-2805 GCA_046047135.1 Actinomycetota bacterium | reverse complement strand
AATCAAACTCCAAACAAGATAACCCACTTTAACTGCATTAAAGACTAATGATCTACAGATCTAAACTAGTCGATGCTCACGGCTGAGTCTCTCGACAACACTTCCCTGACGGCAACTAGAGCGTCCGTCAAGTTTCCAGAATTCTGAGCTGCCTCCCAAGCCAAAGGAATGAGCTTTGCACGCTCCCGATCTGCAGGAGACAAGTGGGCATTTCTACTCGAAAGCGCGAGCCCGTCATCATCCCTTACGGTCGCGACCTCCACAATGCGGACCGGCAGCTTTTCCTCTCGCACCATCTGGCGAACTAGGAACAACTGTTGGGCATCCTTCTCACCAAACACTGCTACGGAAGGTCTGACTAACTCACACAAACGGTGAACGACGGTGAGGACCCCATCAAAATGTCCCGGACGAGACTGACCCTCCAGGACATCGCCCACCGGACCCGCATGCATACGAGGGGAAGCGTCCAGGCCCTCTGGATACACCCCTGCCACACCGGGGGCAAAAATGACATCAACAGTAGTGTCAGCGAGGTACGCCTCATCCGCTTCGAGCGTGCGCGGGTAGGTTTCAAAATCTTCGCCCTGACCAAACTGAAGAGGGTTGACGAAAATGCTGACGACCACCCGATCAGCCTCCTGCTCAGCGACTCTCACGAGAGCTTTGTGGCCGGCATGGAGGGCTCCCATCGTGGGGACAAGTGCAATGGTCTCGCCGGCGGCATCCCATGCCTGGCAAATTCCTTCCCACTGGTCGACAGAGTCAATAATCGCCGGCACTATTCCTCACCTCCGATTTCAGTCTCATTACCCGCATACAACCGCAACGCATTCTCCACACTCGAGGTAACCAAAGGATGCATCACAACCCCGGGGTTTATCACCCCCGCTTCCTTCAGTCGGGACGCTGCTTCCTCGATCGTGGTGTGCGAAAAACTTGTGGCCAGCGCGATTGCCGACGCCACGTGGCGCCTGTTGTCCTCGGGCACAACCAGAGGTTCCAAACCCATCTCCACAGCCAATGCGCTCGCAATGGGTTCCGCTACAGCCGGCGCAGTCACCACACACCACGACTGAGATAACCGAGCGAGATCGATGCTGGTCCCGGTGAATTCCATCAAAGGGTGTAGTGCGAGGGGAATGACGCCCAGATTCCTCGCGGTGTCAAGCACAGAGAGTCCGTGCTGAATCGAGGTGTGGAGGACAATTTGTCCCTGCTGCCACGCTCTCTGCCGAGAGATGCCCTCAACAAAACCAGGTAATCCATCATCCGGAAGGGCCAAGACGACGAGCTCGCTCCTCTCAATAATCTCGAGTGGGTCCACGAAGGTGACGTCCCCCACAATGGAGCCGACCCGGTCGCGCTCATCGTCGGAAGGCGGTGTAATACCGATCAGGGTATGGCCTGCGCGAGCGAGAGCGTGGGCGAGAATCGGGCCTACGCGACCTGCGCCAATGACCCCCACCCCCAACCGAGTAGACGTCATGACACCTCTCCTTCAGGTAGTGCCTCTGACGAGGACTCACGGGGATCTGGGGGAACGGTGCACCATCGCTCTGCAACCAGTCCTGACACCGTCAAGACTAAAGCTCCCACGAGAGCGAGAACACTTGGCCACACTGCCTCGCTCGAGAGAACCGGCCTAGTAACAAAAAATCCGATGAACCCGAGTGCAACCCCGGTGAAACCAGCGCCTGCGAGCGCCCCCGCTTTCGAGAGCAGCAACACTCTCGTCGCATAGAAGGGGTCCAGAACACCTGAGGGGGTGGAAGCTCGGACGTGTTTTCTAATGGGCCATGCCAGTGCAAGAAGAATGACTCCCAGGGCCGCCAAGGCGACGCCCCATGTAAGAGGCGGAACCAGTGCCGGCTCGCCCGCCGTGACCAAGAGCCACTGTCCCGCACCCATAACAACAGTGCCGATGAGGGCACACAGCAACACCGTGGATGTTCGGGTGTGTGTCATGGTGCGTCGGCCGGTAAGTTCTCCAACAACTCACGAATAGAGCCTTTGCCGGGAATGCTGGCCTGGGGGCTTATCTCCAGCCAGGGCTGAAGCACGAATCGACGCTCGTGGGCGCGAGGATGCGGGATGGTCAGATCTGGATCATCGCTCACAACATCGCCGTACACGATGAGATCGAGGTCGAGAGTGCGATCGGCAAACCTGGCGCCCTCCCTCGATCTGCCGTGGTCGCGCTCTATGCGCATCAAAGTATCGAGCGTCTTAGCTGCTGACCACGCGGTTTCCATGACGATGACCTGGTTGAGATAACCGGGAGCCTCAGGGTTCGGGCCTTCTGGACCGAGAGCAACCGTGTCATAAAGACCCGATGCGCTGATGACTCGGAATCCTTCTGTCGCGCGAATATCCGCTAGCGCGCGAAAGGCAATGTCTTCGCGGTCACCCTGATTGGTGCCCAATGCAACAACACACTCCACCCAGCCCTCGTCCATCAGGCGGTCTCCGCTTCTCTTCTCATGGTGACCGAAACCCCTGAAAATGGGACCGGCATGGGGGCATTCGGTTTGTGAACAGTCACAGTGGCCGCCCTCACACCGTTCATCTGCAGCACCTCTTCCACGATCCGATCGCATAGAGTTTCAATCAAGTTCACCGGATCACCCTCCACTAGGGACGCTACGCGTTGCGCAAGAACACCGTAGTCGACGGTGTCTCGAACATCATCGGATCCCGCTGCAGCTGTGAAATCTGTCTCTACGGTGACATCGACGCGAAAGGTTTGGCCTTCTGCCCGCTCATGCGGGAAGACACCGTGATAACCGAAGGCTTCAATGCCTT
>JBJOIK010000147.1:0-2805 GCA_046047135.1 Actinomycetota bacterium | reverse complement strand
CCGGGAAGCCGTGGATACCCTCGCCGAACAGAATTTCTTACCCTCCGCCCTGAAAAAATGCCATACTGGCGGGGTCAGGGAAAGCCAGTGATGACCTTCCCTCTCATCCATTCACTACGGATCGTCCGGCACGTACCTGCCGGTGAAGGAGAAAAAAATGGCGTCTGTGACGTTTGACAAAGCAAGTCGCATCTACCCGGGAACCTCGACGCCCGCTGTTGATGCTCTCGACCTCTCCATCGACGATGGCGAGTTCTTGGTTCTCGTGGGCCCATCCGGCTGCGGGAAGTCCACCTCTCTTCGCATGCTCGCTGGGCTCGAAGAAATCGATGAAGGACGCATTCTCATCGGTGACCGGGACGTCACTGACGTTGCACCTAAGGATCGAGACATCGCCATGGTCTTCCAGAACTATGCGCTCTACCCCCACATGACAGTGGCAGAGAACATGGGATTCGCCTTGAAGATTGCAGGTGTCAACAAAGACGAAAGAGCTTCTCGCGTCCTCGAAGCCGCCAAGCTCCTCGACCTCGAGCCCTACCTTGACCGCAAACCCAAGGCTCTTTCCGGTGGTCAGCGGCAGAGGGTGGCCATGGGCCGCGCCATTGTTCGCGAACCTCAGGTGTTCCTGATGGACGAACCCCTCTCAAACCTCGATGCCAAACTCCGCGTTCAAACCAGAACCCAGATTGCATCTCTTCAAAGACGCTTGGGCGTGACCACTGTCTATGTGACCCACGACCAGACAGAAGCTCTGACCATGGGAGATCGCATTGCGGTCCTCAAAGATGGCGTCCTGCAGCAAGTAGGAACACCACGAGAGCTCTACGAATCACCCGCAAACTCCTTTGTAGCCGGATTCATTGGCTCCCCGGCCATGAACCTGTTTGACGCGGACGTCGTCGACGGTGGTGTCCAGTTTGGAACCGCGACTGTCGCCGTTGAGCGAGAGACTCTCGCCGGTGCGACAGGTAAGCGAGTGACGGTGGGTATTCGCCCCGAAGACCTCACCGTCTCCACCACGGGCAAAGGCCTCCAAACCACGGTTGAATTGGTCGAGGAGCTCGGTGCCGATGGCTACCTGTATGGAAGCGCTGAAGTAAATGGCGAAACCATTGAAATGGTGGTCAGGGTGGATGGCAGGAACCACCCGGTTGCAGGTGACAAGATCGCCCTGCTCCCTGTAGAACACCACATGCACGTATTCGACACTGCTACCGGTGTTCGACTCACCAAAGAAGCAATTTCCGCCACCTCCTAGGGTGTGCTGATGGGGGTTGCCAGATCACTCTGGTGGCCCCCCATCTTTGGAAAGGAAGAGCGTTTGTCGGGTTCACTCACCATCACGGCTTCCGAAGTCATACCCGAACTCTTCGAACTGCCCTGGGATTTGGCTCTCGAGGATTGGCCAGAAGAAACTATCGCTGCGCTTCCCAAGGGTATTTCGCGGCATATTGTGCGCTTTATTCACCTCGGGGACCACATCGTGGCGGTGAAAGAAACCACAGAGCCTTTAGCGATACGCGAACACGACATGTTGCACAAGCTCAATCGACTCGATGTGCCGTGTGTTGAACCGGTCGCAATTGTGTCCGGTCGCGCGACAAAAAAAGGGGAAGCCTTACCTGCCGCCCTGGTGACACGACACCTTCGCTTTTCTCTTCCATACCGGGCGCTCTATTCTCAGACTCTCCGGCCTGACACGGCTACCCGATTAGCCGATGCCTTGGCTGTGCTGTTGGTGCGACTTCACATCGTGGGCTTTTTTTGGGGCGATGTGTCTCTTTCGAACACCCTGTTTCGCCGGGATGCAGGCTCGTTTGCTGCCTATCTGGTCGACGCGGAAACAGGAGAGCTGATGCCGGGGAGTCTCTCGGATGGACAACGGGAAAACGATCTCGAGATTGCGCGCGTCAACGTGGCCGGAGAGTTGCTCGATTTGCAGGCGGGTGGTCGACTCGATGAGGACATCGACCCAGTGGAGGTTGCACATTCAATTCTCGATTCATATCGCTCGCTGTGGGGGGAACTCACGGGGTGGGAGAGTTTCGATCAATCCGAGCGCTGGCGTATTGCCCAACGTGTTCAACGATTGAATGAGCTGGGTTTCGATATTGAAAACATGTCCATCTCACGGGATGACTCTGGTTCCACACTTCGAATCCAGCCCAAAGTGGTGGACGCCGGCCACCACACCCGCAGGCTTTTGCGCCTAACCGGCATTGACGCTGGCGAGAATCAGGCCAGACGGCTCTTGAACGACATGGACTCCTATCGTGCTATCCATTTCCCAGGCGATGATGTCGATGAGGAAATGGCTGCTCATCAGTGGCTCTCTGAGGTCTACGACCCCGTCATCCTCTCTATCCCGAAGGAATATCGAGGGAAGCTGGAACCCGCAGAAATCTTCCATCAGTGGCTTGAACACAGGGCGGAGCGCTCACGAAAAGAAGATCGTGACGTTTCCCGCGAAGAGAGTATTGAATCCTATGTCTCTGAAGTGCTCCAATTCCGTCGCGATGAAGCCATGGTGACAGGCCCTCCCACAGAGGCCATCACACTGCCAAACCCCACTATCGAACTGAACTGGCGCGATCGAATCTGACTATCGAGTGTCGCGAACACGGCGCTGACGAGAAATCTCGTAGAGCACCACGCTCGCGGCAATACCGGCGTTCAGAGATTCAGTTCCAGACGAGATAGGAATTCGAAGAACCACATCACAGGTTTCGGTGATGAGGCGTGAGAGGCCTTTGCCTTCACTCCCCACAACAATGACGAGCGGAGTTCCGCCGAGATCTTGGG
>JBJOIK010000146.1:0-2811 GCA_046047135.1 Actinomycetota bacterium | reverse complement strand
GGGTAGAAATTCTGGGGGCCCCACCAGCGTGACTTCAGCTCCGAGCGTGGTAAGCAAAAACAAATTTGACCTGGCCACTCGTGAGTGCGCGATGTCACCCACAATCGCAACCCTGAGGCCTGCGAGGTCTGAACCTCTGGGATCATCACGGAAATGAGCCCGCAGGGTGGCGGCATCCAACAGAGCTTGGGTGGGATGCTCATGCGTTCCATCACCGGCGTTGATGATAGACGCGGAGACCCAACCTGATTCTGCAAGCCGGAGTGCAGCCCCCGAAGCAAAGTGTCGGATCACGATGATGTCGGCACCCATAGCCTCGACGGTTTGGGCAGTGTCCTTGAGGCTTTCGCCTTTGGAAATACTCGAGCCTTGCGCTTGAAATGTCATGACGTCTGCGGACATGCGATTCGCGGCCGCTTCAAAGGACAATCGAGTCCTGGTGGAATCCTCAAAGAAGAGGTTCACCATGGTGACCCCCCTCAGGGTCGGCAGCTTCGGAACCTGCCGGTTCGCTACTGCCGAAAACTCGTGGGCCGTGTCCAGGAGGCGCAGCGCATCCTCCTTGGTCATTCCTCTCGTTCCGAGCAGATGTTTCACGAGACCACCTGAACCGATTCTTCGCCATCAACCTCGTTGAGGAACACCGAGATCCGCTCACCGGCCGAAGACGGAAGATTCTTCCCTACGTGATCAGCTCGAATGGGAAGTTCTCGGTGCCCGCGATCGACCAACACCGCGAGTTTGACTATCGCGGGCCGCCCCACAGTGGTCAGGGCATCGAGCGCTGCCCGAACCGTGCGACCTGAGAAAAGTACGTCGTCGACCAAAACACACACTCGATCGTCAACACCCCTGTCGGGAAGTGAAGACGGCGCGGGGGTCCTGTGTCCGCCTCTGCCGAGGTCGTCCCGATACATCGTCACATCGAGGACTCCCTGATCGACCTCTGACCCCGAAATATCCTTGATCACAGCGGCCAACCGCTGTGCGAGGACCGCTCCCCTGGTGGGAATACCCAGCAAAACCAACTGATTGGTGTCGGGAACGGCTTCCACGATTTCGTGGGCCATCCGGCGAAGAGTTCGCTCGATATCTGACCCGGTGAGTACGGTGCGCGCACCCATTGAGCCCTCCTTTCGCGCCTCACCGGACGCAGGTTAAAGCAGGTCTGCTACACGAAGACTAGCGCAGAAACGCCCAAGACCGCTAGGACACAGCAGGTTTTTCCGCGACAGCAGCGAGAATTCCGTGCACAAATCCGGCTGACTGGTCGGTGCTGAGCTCTGTGGCGAGGTCTACAGCCTCCGCAATTGCCACCGCGGCAGGAACTTCATCGTTGAACATGATTTCCCACACCCCTATCCGAAGGAGTGACCGGTCGACCGAAGGCATCCTCTCCAGTGGCCACGCCTGTGAGGTGTCCCTGATGACCGTGTCGATCGCGTCGAGATTGCCGTGCACACCCTCAAGAATCTGCTCTGTGTAGGGCCAACTGGAGGCACGTTCAGGTTCCTCCGATGATCTCTCCCTGGCGTCAGCAATAGCCTCGGAAAGGTCCTTGCCCCCAACATCAGCGCTAAAAAGTGTGTCCAATGCGCGCTTTCGCGCCTTACGCCTCGCGCTCACTCGTCAGTAACTCGCCCGAGGTATTCACCAGTCCTGGTATCGACCTTCACTTTCGTTCCCTGCTCGATGAACAGGGGGACCTGGATTTCATACCCGGTCTCGAGAGTCGCCGGCTTCGTTCCTCCCGTGGAGCGGTCGCCCTGAAGACCGGGCTCACTGTAGGTGATCTCCAAGACAACCGAGGCTGGCAGGTCGACGTAGAGTGGTTCGCCCTCGTGCATGGCGATAGTCACACTTTGATTCGAGAGCATGAAGTTCACGGCATCGCCAACCACTGCCGCTGGAACTGTCACCTGGTCGTAGTCGGTCTGGTCCATGAAGACGTAGTCGGAGCCGTCTTGATAGAGGAAGCTGTAATCGCGCCTGTCAACCACCGCAAAATCAATTTTGGTTCCGGCGTTGAAGGTCTTATCGACGACCTTCCCGGAGCGCACATTCTTAACCTTGGTGCGAACAAAGGCCCCACCCTTACCCGGCTTAACGTGTTGAAATTCGACGACTGCCCACAGCTGTCCTTCCAGGTTCAACACACTGCCATTTTTGATGTCGTTGGTGGTTGCCACATCAGTCCTTTCTGATCATGAGAAGAATTTGCGCTAGGGCCAGGTGGTAAGACTGCACGCCGAACCCTGCGATAACACCAGTAGCAACCCCACTGACCACCGATGTGTGCCGGAATTCCTCCCTCGCGTGTGGGTTGGAGAGGTGGACTTCGATGAGCGGGATGTGAGCCTCTGTCACAATCGCACACGCATCCCGGAGGGCATAGGAATAGTGAGTAAAAGCTGCGGGGTTCAGTATGACCGGCGAAGCGGAATCGCAGGCCTCGTGAAGCCAGGAAATTAACGTTGCTTCGTCATCGCTCTGCCGAAAATCGAGAGAAAACTGAGAAGGAAGACCTTCCGCCAGTGAAGCCTCAATCTCAGCCAACGTGGTGGTCCCATAGATTTCAGGCTCTCTAGAACCTAGTCTGCCCAGGTTCGGCCCGTTGAGGACCATGATGCGAGTCATAACACCAGCCTAGCTGTCTGAGGCGTTGAGCTCCTGGTAAGCGGCAAACAGAACTGATTCGTCAGGAATAGCCAGCACCCGCGCTTTTCCTGGTGCATCCAGCACTACAAAGCGGACAACGCCGCCGCGGGCTTTCTTATCGCGCTGCATCGTCGCTAGCAGGGTGCGCCATCG
>JBJOIK010000145.1:0-2827 GCA_046047135.1 Actinomycetota bacterium | reverse complement strand
GGTCTACCCGCCGAATTCCTGCGTTTTTCCGCCCAGACATACGAAATCAGGGTCGAATAGCTCAACACGATGAGGAAGAAAAGCTCCTCCAACGGCAGTTCAGGTCCGAGCAGAATTCCCGTCATCCAGGGCCCCGACCCACGGAAGAAGACACCTGTCATGATGCCCACCACATCCCACACCACAAAGAACGCCACCGCCACGGTGATTATCACCATGCTCCGAAAGACAGCGCCACCAAAAAACGCGAGCCGATGCCGATGGTCGAGGAGTCCAATTCCCACAATCGAGAGCAACAGTGCCGCCAGATAGAGGAACGACATCATCAATCCCTATCCCACGGGGGTGAGGGGTTCGGGCAAAGGCGATGTGGAAACATCACCCCTCACCCTCTTTACCAAGACCTCGGCACTAATCAAACACATCGGCAAACCGATTCCAGGGATGGTCGAACTTCCCGCGAAGTACAGTCCCTCCACCCGCTTGGAGACATTTCCCGATCGGAAAAGCGCACTCTGCATCAGAGTGTGTGCGGGTCCGAGTGCGGTTCCCATCCACGCATTCAAATCGTTCTGGAAATCCGCCGGCCCGACACTGCGTCGAAGAACGATGCGTTGTGCGAAATCTGTCGCCCCACTCCACTTCCCAATCTGTTGGATAGCTCGATCGGCGATATCTTCAATCGTCTTGTCTCCTGAGCCATTGATACCTCCTCGGCCCAGCCCAACATCAGCTGGCATCGGGACCAACACGAAGATGTTGGTGTGGCCAGCAGGTGCCACATTCTTGTCGGTTGCGCTGGGTTTACACACATACAGGGATGCGGGGTTTGGAACCGTCGGTTTGTCAGCAAAAATCTTGGAGAAGTTATCTTCCCAGTCCTCCGTGAAGAACAGGGTGTGGTGCAAGAGCTCAGGCACTTCACCCTTCACGCCCAGATAGAGCAGCACCGCGCTCGGTCCAGCGACCTTCTTATCCCAGTAGGACTGCGGGTAGGTTTGCAGCTCACTCGGCAACAGCTGCGTCTCGCTGTGATGCAAATCCGTGGTGGACACCACGAAGTCTGCCTGGAGAAAGTGGGTGTTCCCGTGTGCATCCTCGTAGTTGACGCCGGTTGCTCGTGCCTTACCAGAGGACTTCTCTGTCGTGATGGCACGAACTGTGGCCTGGGTCAGGATGGTGACGCCGTGATCCTCGATCACGTCTCGCATCGAGTCGATGACTCTGGTAAATCCTCCGTCTGCATAAAGGACGCCGTCTTCGAGGTCCAAATAACTCATCAAGTGGAACATGCTAGGCGCAATGTAAGGGCTTGAACCCAGGAACACTGCCGGATATCCCAGGAGCTGTTGAATCTTCGGATTTTTCGTGTGCTTCTTCGCAAACGTCATAATCGGCGTGGTGAGAAGCCGAAAAAGCGTGCCCACTCTTTTGAGCACCGCAGGGACGAGTAAGGTCCGAAGGTCCTGAAACGAGGTGTACAGGAAGTACTCTTTGGCGATCTCGTAAGTCTCTTTAGCCGAATCGAGGTACTTCGCCATCGTGGCCCTCGATCCCGGCTCAATCTGCTCCAGCAGGTCAAGGTTTTCTTCCCTCGAGGCACGAACATCGATGTGTTCGGCTGCCCGACCACCCTGAGGTTCAAAATAGACCCGATATCCGGGGTCTAGTTTGGTGAGGTTCAGCTGCTCCTTAGCCGAGGTTCCCATCAGCTTGTACCAGTGATCAAAGACCTCAGGCATGAGATACCAGGAGGGTCCGGTATCAAAACGGAAGCCGTCTTTCTCCCACAAACCGGCTCTCCCACCCAAGCGGGCATGTGCTTCCACCAGGGTCACCTGATAGCCATCACGAGCTAGTAGACCGGCAGTCGCAATACCCCCGATGCCACCACCGATCACAATTGCCGACTTAGCCACGACTACCTTTCCGAACACTGGCAGGGGGACCAGGAACGTACCCAGTCAAGACGCGAAGAGCGAGTATGGCTTTCGCGCCGTCTGGAACACTAATCCTCGAAGTTTGGAGAATGGTGGCAGGGGTCTTGCGAATCCTCTCAGAGAGCGCCTCGAAGAGTACATGAGCGAGCGAAACGGCCCTCCTCGGACCAGGAGGCAACAGAGGCAAAGCTTCTGCCGACATCGCAAGATCCTGGTCAATGTCATCGAGTAGACGATGCTTTGTCTCCTCCGTGAGGCTTTCTACACTCACACCGGGAAAATAACTGCGGCCCAGAGCCTGAACATCGGCGCCCAGGTCGCGCAGAAAGTTAACTTTCTGGAACGCTGCCCCCAGTGCCCTGGCGCCCTTCACCATCGTGTCCCGGTCGGCAGGGCTGACCGAGTGGCCAACGAGAAAAGCTTCCAGGCACATCAGGCCCACCACCTCGGCCGAGCCATAGACATACTCTGCAAAAGACTCCTCGGTGTGCGACGTTTCGGTCAGATCCATTCGCATCGAATGAAAGAAGGGTCTCGTGAGCTCCGCTGTCACGCCGACAGCTCTCGCCGACGTCGCAAAGGCGTGCACGATGAGATTTGTGCTGTACCCCACAGACAAGGCTCTCTCTGTATCGGCCTCCAGGGCGTCCAACATCTCACCCGCTAGGTCGAGCGAAACACCGGCCTCTGCGGCCACCCCGTCCACAATTTCATCCGCGAGACGCACCAGCGCGTAAAAGTTTCCGATGTGCGCTCTCGTTCGTGGCTCCAAGAGCCTCGAGGCTAAACCAAAAGATGTCGAGTACCTCTTAATGACGCCTTGAGAGGTTTCTTCCGCGACCCGGGTATAGAGGTCAATACGAGTATCTAACTCGACCGCCATATGT
>JBJOIK010000144.1:0-2849 GCA_046047135.1 Actinomycetota bacterium | reverse complement strand
CTCACCCACTCGGGTCCCTCGCTCAATTGAGGCTCCGCTCACAAGATCTGAGAAGCCTGGTGATCCGAAAATGAAATCAATGCGCAGTCCATGATTCTTGGCAAATTTTCCTTGCTTGTAATCCCAGAAGGTGTAGCCCTCGGGGACGAGAGGTCTCACCACGTCTTCCACTCCGGCGACAGCGAGGAATGACTGGAGGGCCTCCCGTTCCTGTGGGGACGTATGGGTCGTACCAGGCTGTAGAAAGTCTGGGTCTCCCACATCCGAATCCACAGGTGCAATGTTGAAATCTCCGAGGATCGCATAGGGGAGTGAACCGCTCGAAGACGCGTATGAGGAGAAGTGTTCCGAGAGAGCCTTAAGCCATGCAAGTTTGTATGAAAAGTGAGGGTCATCGACGGCCCTACCGTTGGGAACATAGACCGAACACAATCGAACTCCCTCCACGGTTGCAGCAATAGCTCGAGCTTCCAGAGCTGGCTCTTCTTCCGGATTCTTTGTGAACCTCGGCATCGAGTCGAATCCGATGTGGATGTCGGTAAGCGGAAGTCGTGAGGCGATGGCGACACCATTCCATTGGTTCAGTCCGTGGTGTGCAACCTCATAGCCTGCATTATCAAAATCGTCGAAAGGGAACTGGTCATCGCGGCATTTTGTCTCCTGCATTGCCACAACATCGATATCGGCCGAGTGCAAAAATTCGATGACGCGATCTTTCCTGGTCCTAATGGAGTTGACGTTCCAGGTCGCGATTCTCATGAAATAAGCCTAAAGCGCTTCACTAGACTGAGGATGTGTCCGGCCAGCGAGAACAACTGATTCAGTACATTTCGAGCGAAGCCGTCCACCACGGTGATTTCACCCTGACCAGTGGCCAGAAGGCATCGTTCTACGTTGATTTGAGGCAAGTAAGCCTGGACCACAGAGTCGCACCGCTCATCGGCGATGTCATGCTCGAGGTGATGTCAGAATTTGAACCCGTCGATGCCATCGGTGGCCTCACGATGGGAGCTGACCCCATTGCCTCGGCCATCATGCACAGGGGGATTCTTGCTGGCAAGACCTATGACGCGATTGTGGTTCGAAAAGAACCCAAAGACCACGGCCGAGGCAAGCAAATTGAGGGCCCCGATGTGAGGGGAAAGCGAATCGTTGTCGTGGAGGACACCTCCACGACTGGTGGTTCCCCACTTAAGGCAGCTCGAGCAATCGAGGAGGCCGGTGGAGAGGTTGTCGCCGTGTGCGTTGTGGTTGATCGCAATACGGGAGCTGATCGTGTGATTGAAGAAGCAGGCTTTCCCTATCGTGCAGCCATCAGGCTCGCTGATCTGGGCCTCTGAGTGTCGAACGAAAGCCCCGAAGGGGAGGCTCCAGCCACTGCGCGACCTCGACTCACGGATACGCCCAGAGGCCAAACAATCTTTGTCATGCTCTGGGTGCTCGGCACCCTCGCCACGATGGGGGTGTGGGTGGGCGCTTTCCTCGCGGGCCAGTTTGTCGCGGGGGGAGCAGAGGAACCTGAAGAGACCATCGCACCTGTTGAGGAAGTCGAGTCTTTGATCCCCCTGGGCGGCCCTCCGCGCTCGGCTGGCCAATGGGAGTGGTCCGAATTACAGGGCGGTGAGTGCCTTGCACGATTTGAGGGTGCTTTTGCAGAAGAGTTCTCTGTAGTGTCCTGCCAAACACCCCATGCAGCCCAGCTCGCAGTGGCGGACCTCATCTCTGCTGATATTGGCGAGGCATACCCCGGAAACGATGTGGTGTTGGCTCGAGCGCGCGAAGTGTGTGACCTGAAGGATGAGGTGGATGCCGAGGCCGCGGCTGAGTACTCGGATCTCCGGATTGCCTATTCGTATCCGGTCGATTCCGCTCAATGGGACAAAGGCCAACGAGGCGTTTACTGTTTCCTCTATTTAGAGTCTGGTCAACCCCTGACCACACCACTCATTCAGAGGTAGACAGCAAGCCGCTTGCGCATAATTCGAAGTGCTTCGTCATGGGAATCCATGATGACGAATCTCCGGTCCAGCTCTGCCGCAGCGTGAGCTGTGGTTCCGCTGCCACCGAAAGGGTCTAACACCCAATCGCCCGGGTTCGAAGAAGCCGTGATGATGCGCCGAAGAATTCCTAACGGCTTCTGCGTTGCATAGCCCGTTTTCTCCTTCCCTGTGGGTGACACAATGGTGTGCCACCACACGTCGGTCGGCATCTTTCCGCGTGCCGCCTTGTCGGCGCTGACTAATCCGGGAGCCATGTATGGTTCACGATCGACGTCGTCGGAATTGAAGATGTAGCTCTCTGGGTCTTTCACATAGACCAAAATTGTGTCGTGTTTGGTTGGCCACTTAGTCTTTGATTTAGCGCCATAGTCATAAGCCCAGATGATCTCGTTGAGAAAGTTCTCTCTGCCAAAAATCTGGTCGAGCGCAACCTTCGCGTAGTGGACCTCTCTCCAATCAAGGTGCAAATACAGCGTGCCCTGGCGAGTAAGCAGTCGCCACGCTTCTTCCAGACGGGGACCCAAAAAAGCCCAGTAGTCGGAAAAACTGTCGTCATAACTCGTGATGGAGGACAACGAGAAATCGTAGGTTCGACCGCCAAAACCCTCTCGGCCTGATTCTGATGACGCTGTCACCCGAGAGGTGTGCCTGGTTTGAGTTCGACCGGTGTTGAAGGGTGGGTCCATGTAACACAGGGTGAAGGATTCCTCCGGGAGGGCTTTCAGAATGGTCAGATTGTCACCTTCGAGCAGGAGGTTTGATCCCGCAGGGTTCCAGGAGGATGACGCCACATCGAAAGGCTAGCGTGTGGGTCCCTAGGCTAGGTGTGTGATCAGCGACAATCCCCAT
>JBJOIK010000143.1:0-2895 GCA_046047135.1 Actinomycetota bacterium | reverse complement strand
AATGCAACCAATAGACCATCCACGCAATTTGCACAAATTCATGCGATGTTGTTGTCCAATTTGTTGTCGTTGATCGAGAACAGTGTTCTATCTTCTTCCTATGCTGGCCATCACCCTGGGAGGTGAAGACCTGCGCATTCCGCTGACCTTTGTGGCATCCCTTGTCGCACTCGGTATCACTGGCGGTGTTGGTGCTTATCTCGGGCAAAGCCCGCTTCTCCGGCCCATCTTCCGGGTTACTGCGGGAGGTGGTCTTGCTCTGGCGTTGAGCTGGGGAATTGGCGCCCTTCTTGGAACAGGGCCAATCGCATAACACTGGCGGTACCGGTGGGATTTGAACCCACGGTGGGCTTGCACCCACACAACTTTTCGAGAGTTGCACCTTCGGCCGCTCGGACACGGTACCGCCCGATAGTTTACACAGACCGCTTTGAGGGCTTCAGCCTCAGTCGGCGGAGAGCTTTAAGCTCTTGGTATGGCAAAGACCGAGTCCCCGTATCGCTGTGACGAATGTGGGTGGACAACCCTGAAATGGGTGGGTCGTTGCGGTGAATGCCAGGCGTGGGGAACGGTCATTGAAGTGGGAGCGCCGACAACGGCGTCCAGGCAGGCTGTGGCAATTGTTCCCAGTGCGCAGCGCCTCGCAAAACCGATAACGGAACACAGCGGGTCTGAAAGCGGTCATGTCTCTACAGGTGTCGGTGAGTTCGACCGGGTGCTAGGGGGCGGCATCGTTCCCGGTGCGGTCATCTTGCTCTCTGGCGAACCTGGAGTGGGGAAGTCCACCTTGCTGCTGGATGTCGCGGCTCACGTCGCACGCGGATCCAAGAGAGTCCTCTACATCAGCGCAGAAGAGTCCGCTGGTCAGGTCTATTTGCGGGCATCCAGGACCGGGGGTCTTGATGGGAACCTCTTTCTCGCCAACGAGACTGACTTAGGTGCAGTCCTCGGCCAAATCGATCAAGTCTCACCTGATCTGTTGATTATCGATTCCATCCAAACAGTGTCCTCTGGGGTATTGGATAGTTCCGCGGGTGGGGTGGCGCAGGTGAGAGAGGTTGCTGCCACTCTCATCCGGGTTGCTAAAGAAAGAAACCTGCCCATCATCATGGTCGGTCACGTGACGAAAGACGGTCAGGTAGCTGGTCCCAGAACTTTGGAGCATCTGGTTGACGTGGTCTGTCACTTTGAAGGTGACCGTCAAACCTCCCTGCGCTTTATCAGGGCCCTCAAGAATCGTTTTGGTCCCACCGATGAAGTCGGGTGTTTTGAAATGAGCGGTGAAGGAATCCTCGAAGTACCTGACCCCAGTGGTCTCTTTCGATCCCATTCAGGCAAATCAGTCAGCGGGACCTGCACCACGATTGCGCTTGAAGGACGCCGCGCCCTTCCCGTCGAGATCCAAGCGCTGGTGGTTCCCAGCTCTGCCGCGCAGCCCAGACGTGTGGTTAACGGAGTTGAGTCATCCCGTGTTGCCATGATTCTGGCGGTCTTGGAGCGCCGTGCAGGAATTCCGGTGACGAACGCTGATGTGTACGTCTCCACTGTCGGAGGAATCCGTATTCACGAACCCGCGACAGATCTTGCCATTGCCCTCGCCGTGGCGAGTGCGCACAAGGACTCCCCGCTCTCACCCTCGATGGCGGCGGTGGGGGAACTTAGTTTGGCAGGCGAAATTAGAGCTGTGACGCAGGCGCCCCAGCGCAATGCAGAAGCAAAAAGGCTCGGGTTCAGCACTGTTCTCGACCACACCACATCGAGTATCCGCGACGCCATCACCCAGGCTTTTGCCAAAAGCCCGAAAGCTAGTAAGGAACCTGCGTTCTAATACAGCAGGAACTGTTTGGTCTCGGGGGACTCGAGGTCTCCGAGATAAACAGTGAGGTGATAGCTCGCACCACCTGCAGGCATGACCGGTCTGGTGGTGTCACAGGTGTCCTCGGTTGACCTGGTGCGATCCCACTGGATCGAGCCAGTCTCCTGTTCAACACCCGGCCCCAACGTCACCTCATACGGGGTTGCATCCGACTGGCAATGCTCTGATGACCAAATCAGGTCTGGCCCCGATGAGATCACATATCTTTGCACGTCAGCACCGACCTGAACTGTGCACTCCACCGACGATATGTTCTTCACGCCCAACCACAATTGGGGATTCACGCCAGAGTCATAGGAGGTCTGATCGGTTCTCGCGGTTAACTCCAGTTGGCTCGGTAAGCAGTTGGGGACTTCTACGACCGCCATCGGATCTTCTTCTTCAACTGGTTCCGTGGCTGTTGTGCCAAAACCAGGGCCCACGACAATCAGCACGATGACGGCAATGACGGCGACCAGGCCACCTAGCACCACAAGTCGCCGGCGCCAATAGACGGAGGCCGGGAGTGGTCGTTGAGCCATCGACATAGCCCTAGGGTACGACGGGGTTCGGCCGAATTAGCTCCTTATACCCGGCGAGCCTGGCAACCCACAGATTTAGGCCAGTTCTTTGACCATTCGAGAGTTTCCGAGAGTGTTGGGCTTCACTCTCGCCAAGTCCAAGAACTCTGCCACACCCTCATCGGGTGAGCGAACCAGTTCTACATAGACCTCAGGATCAACGATTGCGTCGTGTTGAACGGTGAAGCCGTTTCTTTCAAAGAACTCGACCTCGAAGGTTAAGCAGAAGAGAGTCGAGACTCCCAGCTCCCTGGCTTGTTCTTCCAGGGAATGGACTAACGAGGTTCCTATGCCCTGATTGAGGTGGTCTGGTGAGACTGCGAGTGTTCGAATCTCTCCGAGGTGCTCCCAAAACACATGAAGCGCCCCGCAACCGAGAATTGATCCATCGGAACCTTCTGCAACAGTGAATTCCTGGACCGACTCATAGAGCACGACCAAGTCCTTACCGAGCAACAC
>JBJOIK010000142.1:0-2902 GCA_046047135.1 Actinomycetota bacterium | reverse complement strand
CTCAATATCCCGCTCTCCATCGTGTTGGTGTACGGATGGGGTCCAATTCCAGCACTGGGCGTCGTTGGGGCGGGGTATGCGACTCTCATCACATCGACGATCCGAGCTGTCACCCTGCTCATTCAAACTTATGTCGTCTTCGACGTTGCCAACTGGCTCCTACCGCGCAATCGTAAAGAATTCGTCAGCATTGTGAAGCCCATGATCGTGTTGGCCGTTCCAATGGCACTGACCAGTTTTTCTTGGACTTTCGGAAACTTCTTCTACAACGTGGCAGTCCAGCAATTGGGTGATGGCGCTTTGGCCGCCCTCCAGATTGTGTTTTCTCTCTCCGGAGTATTTATAGTCGCGAGTATTGGCCTAGGAAGCGCCATTACCGTTTTGGTTGGCCAAGCAGTGGGGGTCAGCGACCCATTGCTAGCCAAGGCATGGGTGGACTACATCCTCAGAATTGGTGTCTTCACGGGAATTGTCTTTGGTGTTTTATTTGCTCTGACAGCGCTGGCCCTTCCCGCACTGTTTCCGGAGGTTACCTCGGATGTTTTGCAGTGGGCCACGTGGGGTGTCCTTATCAGCGCCGCGATCCAGCCCTTTGCGGTTCGAATGCTGCTCTATGCATCAGTCCTGCCAAGCGGCAATGACACCACCGGAATCATCATTGGAGACTTTGCTGGACCCTATCTTGCAGGCCTACCTGTGACCTTGATTCTGGCTTTCTTTACCCCCCTGGGGGCGTTGGGAGCATTTATCGGCAAGGGCGGTGAGGACATTCTCAAGCTCATCATCTTCGGATGGCGAGGAGACCGAATTCGTTGGGAACGAGTCGTGCAAAAGCATGAAGATTCCCTGATCGTTCACGGAGACCCGCGCACCGGCCCCATAACCGTCGTTGCGCAAGGGCCTCTTGAATAAGTGGTCGGGTCAGTAAGGTGTGGGCATGGCCAAATCGCAACCCTACGAAGTGAAAGAAACAATCCCGGGTGGAGTAGAAATCCGGCACTATCCGAGCCACACCCTGATCTCTGTTAACGTTCGCGCTGGCTTTGACAACGCGGGAAATATTGGGTTTCGGCCTTTGGTGAGCTACATCTCCGGCGCTAACCAATCTCGTACCCAGATTGCGATGACCACACCGGTCACTCAAGCGCCACACCCTGATGATGTTCACACCATCAGCTTCGTGCTGCCGGAGGGCATGACTCCAGATGACGCACCGCTTCCGGTCGATGGCCACGTGCGGGTGGTGGAGAAGGCTGACTCACGAGTCGCTGCGTTGCGTTTTCGGGGAGTGTGGCAGGAGAGGGCCGCCAGGGCACAGGCGGAAAAGCTGCTCCTGGCCGTGGCGAGGTCCGGTTATAGGGCAGTGGGGGAAGTTTTCTTCGCACGATATGACCCCCCCATCACGCCGGGGTTCTTGAGGAGGAATGAAGCTCTCGTGGAGGTTGCATAAGCCTCAATGACCACTCGAAGTGTGGTGTGTGGGCGGGCCCTTGATGCACTGCTACAGTTTTTCCATAACTGCACACCGGGCTATGTACTGTGCGGGAGAGACACCGGATGTTGCGGTGTCACCGAAGGAGCAAGCCTCCCCGCCAATCTCTCAGGTCATCCGTACCGCATGGTGAAGCCACTCTGAAAAGTGGAACGCAATCGTTCCCGCCGACGGTGAAAGAGCCAACTGGTTCGAAACTCTCAGGCCTATGACAGAGGGGGAGTCAGGGAAGTAGCCACTTCCCTTTGACTCCAGGAGCCCGTATGACCCGCGAGACGCCGCTTCACGCCCTGCACGAGCGTTTGGGCGCATCTTTCACAGACTTCGCCGGATACCAAATGCCGGTTCGCTACACGTCGGATCTTGCCGAACATCACGCCGTGCGAACCAGTGCCGGCCTCTTTGACCTCTCTCATATGGCGGAAATAGACATTCAAGGAACCGATGCCGATTCCTACTTGGACTACGCGCTCTCGAATACGCTGTCTGCGCTTGTCCTCGGCCAAGCAAAATATTCTTTGCTTCTGGCTGAAGATGGCGGAGTCATCGACGACCTCATTGTGTATCGACTCGGCGAGAATCATTACCTCATCGTGGCCAACGCAGCTAACCGTGACGCCGCGGTGGCGGCACTCTCCGCTCGGGCGTCTGGCTTTGATGTCTCGGTTACCGATAGCAGCGATGACTGGGCATTGATTGCGCTTCAGGGACCTCGTGCCGCAGGCATCCTGGAGTCATCGTCGGTGACTCTCGTGTCACCTCTTGCAGACCTGCGCTACTACCGGATCATCGACGGACGTTTTGAGGGTCACGAGATTCTTGTTGCGCGCACCGGCTATACCGGGGAAGACGGTATGGAAATCTTTATCCGTTCGTCTTCTGCGGAAGCACTCTGGTCCCACCTGATGGAGGTCGGTGGCGCTGACCTCACACTCTGTGGTCTCGCCTGCCGGGACACGTTGCGTCTGGAAGCAGGAATGCCGCTGTATGGGCACGAGCTCTCCCGTGAAGTGACTCCTGCGCAGGCCGGCTTGCAGGCCGTCGTTGTCAATACCAAGGAGTCCTTTGTGGGCAAAGACACGGCCGTGGCAGTGAAATCCTCCCGGGTCTTGGTGGGCTTAGTGGCGGAGGGTAAGAGGGCTGCCCGCGCCGGCTATCCGGTCACAGACTCTAACGGGCTGGTGATTGGAGAAGTCACCTCGGGGGCTCTTTCTCCCACCCTCGGATACCCGATTGCAATGGCTTTTGTGGAGGATTCCTATCGGGAGCCAGGAACTGAACTTTTTGTGGATGTCAGAGGCGCTAGCCTGCCTGTAACGGTGACTACGTTGCCGTTCTATTCCAGAAAGAAGGTCAGCTCATGAGCAGTGTTCCTGGACACCTGCACTACACCTCAGATCACGAATGGGT
>JBJOIK010000141.1:0-2919 GCA_046047135.1 Actinomycetota bacterium | reverse complement strand
TTTCGTGCGCTCTCGGCTGTGGACGGCGGGCGACGAAAGCCAGGGCCTTCCGACCATGGGGCAGATCCTTGCCGCGATGACGGACGGACAAGTCGGCGGCGACCGCTACGACGCGGAATGGGCCGGGCGGGCGATCAAGACGCTGTGGTAGCCCTCAGGCGGCCAGTCCCTTGCCGCCCATTTCGAGGTATTTCTTGCGCCGGTCCTGGACAAGCGCATCGGGCTTTTTCTTCGACAGGTCCTTGAGCATCGCCTCAAGCGCCTTGCCGACATCGGCGATGGCGGTCTTGCGGTCCCGTTGCGCCCCCCCGACGGGCTCGGGGATGATCTGATCGATCACGCCTCCTCGATCGGCAGTGACCTCAAATTCTTCATCTCCGATGTGAAGTGTTAGGTGGGCTCCCGCGATCGGGACGCCAACAAAGCTCCGCCAGCCTCTCACTTTGCGCTGTTTGGACGTAGTGCCTCGCTTGGGTTTCAAGCTCAGTGCCCTGGCAAAAACTCGCACCCAACCCCTCGAGCCATAGCCTGTGAAGGGCATGATGTGAATGGTGTGGCCGAGTTTTCTGGACCAGGTGAGCCTTCTGTTTTGGATCCAGTCCTCAATAGCAGAAGCCTTGTGAACGGGTTCAGCTCGTGCATATGAATCGCTCGCTGAATTGTCCACAGTGTAAGTTTCGCAGACCCCGAATGCTTCGAGTGTGACTAAGCTGTGTGCCGGGCAAAACCCTGCGAAAGGTTGTGGTCACCATCAAAATAATTGAAAATCGGATTGGCTTTAGTTCCTCGACACCCATTCGGGTGGAACCCGTGCAAGCCAGGAGCGCTGCTCGTGTCAGCGCTTTACTGGATGCGGCAGCGAACGTCATCCACGACGTCGGTTACGAGCAGTTGACAACCGCCATGGTTGCGGATAATGCGGGGGCATCCATCGGGACCGTGTACCGTTACTTCCCCGATCGCATCGCAGTGCTCAAAGCCTTAGCGGCGAGAAACTTGGACCGCGTCGTAGTGACACTTCGACACAATCTCCTCGAGCAGGCTCCGGCTTCACTGTCAGCCGCGATGACCGTCACCGTCAACACCTTGGTTGCGTTCTTCAGGCAGGAGCAAGGCTTTCGCTCTCTGAGAGTGGGAGATGTACTCGATATCCGACCTATGACGGGTGGGCGCGGAGGCAATGCCGATATTGCCAGCGTCGTGCGCGACTACCTGCACGAATCACAGGGAATCATGCTCGATTCGCAGGGTCGTGTCGGCGTGGAAACTGTGATTGACGTGGTTGATGCTCTGCTCGGTCGTTCATTCATGTATTCCGATCGCGGAGACAGCACAGTATTGGCCGAAGTGACCAGGGTGTCACAAAGGCTCGTGGAGGATTTTTCCGCTTAGTTGCGCCGAGGCCTTCTCCCAGGTCTCAGCGGGGAATCGCAAATATTCGCTGGTCCGGGTTCGCGTGAAACCACTCAGCCTGGTTGACTAGAAATTCCCACGTCCGACGCCCTGGAGTGATCAGCCATGATTCAGTTCCGCTCGGTGCGCAAAGAGTACCCAGGTCACGGTGTCGCGGTGGAAGATTTCACCCTCGTCGCCCCCACCGGCTCGATTACGGTCTTGGTCGGATCCAGCGGTTGTGGCAAGACCACCCTGCTCAGAATGGTCAATCGAATGGTCGAGCCCACTAGCGGTGATGTCCTGATCGATGGGGTCAGCGTTTCTGAACGAAACCCGGTGGAGCTGCGCCGCTCCATCGGGTACGTCATGCAAAGCGGCGGGTTACTTCCTCACAAGACTGTGGGCGAGAACATTCAAACTGTCGCCAAACTTACGGGGGTCGGACACGACGAGCGTCTGGCGCGAATGCGAGAACTGATGGATATTGTCGGTCTCGAGGCAGAGCTCGCCTCCCGGTATCCCAGCCAACTTTCGGGAGGCCAACAGCAGCGTGTGGGTGTAGCGCGAGCGCTCGCTGTCGACCCCAACATTCTTCTCATGGATGAGCCCTTCGGCGCTGTCGACCCTCTCGTGAGAGCTGATCTTCAACAGGAGCTGCTGAAGATTCAAGAAAACTTGGCCAAAACGGTGCTCTTTGTCACACATGACATTGATGAGGCTTTCTTGCTGGGTGACTATGTCGCGATACTGGAATCGGGTGGCCGGATTGCCCAGCACGGAACTCCCACCGAAATTGTGGCATCGCCGGCAAGTGATTTCGTGGCGGCCTTTATTGGGGCAGAAAAGGGCAGCCGATCACTTCGGATTATCGAACAATCTGGCCACAAGGTTGTGGTCGATGGTCTCAACAAAGTCGCTGGGCGACTAGACGAAAGTTAGGCCGATGTCGTGGCTGGCCAATAACTGGGGCCTCGTGCTCACTCTCACGGTGGACCATATTCGGCTGTCCGCCATTCCCATCGTGGTGAGCTTTGTGGTGGCGATACCCATTGGTTGGTGCGCCCATCGATTCCCGGCGATTCGGGGTTTTGTCCTTAGCGGGGTGGGCGTGCTCTACACAATCCCGTCTCTAGCGCTGTTCATGATAATTCCACCGCTCCTGGGTATTTCGGTTTTGTCTGAAGTCAATGTGATGATCGCGCTCTCGGTGTATGCGCTTGCCATCATGGTGAGAACGGTGTCGGATGCTTTTGCCAGTATTGAACTCTCCGTCCTGCGCTCGGCCACCGCGATGGACTCGGCGTAGCCCACCACGGTGATGATCCGGGCACCCTTGGCCCTGACTTCATGGAGCGTCCTCAGCACCTTCTCCAGAGCATCGGGCTTATGGGCATAGTCAACGAGGATCACCAGTCCGAGATCGTTCGGAACCTTCTCAAGCCTTCCGGGCACCTGTGTGAAGCCGCCCAGTCCGCGACAGATCTCCTCGGATGACACCCCGAGGGCCCGTGCCGCACAGGCGGC
>JBJOIK010000140.1:0-2933 GCA_046047135.1 Actinomycetota bacterium | reverse complement strand
GGCGCTTGTCCGGCTCATGTGAATGTCGATATCGCGGTCGATGTACATGTTGTATGCGTTCGCACTCGCCGCGCTCAGGGTGCCCCCTATGACCGTCGCCAATACCAGCCATAGTGAGGGCAGTCCTCCTTGGGCCAGCACCATGACCGGGATCGTCGTGACGAGCGACAACTCAATTACTCTGGGCTTGGTCAACGCGATGTAGCCCTTCGCGATGCTCCACAGCCTGTGACGACGCACAGATGGCTCAAGAGAAGTAGTCATCGGGGTCAGAATCCTTAGCTGATGGTCTACCTCGAAGTCTAGAGAACGAAACCTTCAAAGGGCTGAGTGTGTGGCGACGGGCGCTCGAATTGACGCCCATATACTGGGGGAAACGTGGGTTTTTCACTCCGTGGCCCATGGCACCACAACCGTCGAAGGATGGCGCAAACACCATGGCTTCAGTCTTTTCAGATCTCGATCGCAAGGCCGTGGACACCGCGCGAATCCTTGCCGCCGATGCCGTCGAGAAGGCAGGGCACGGCCACCCCGGGACGGCGATTAGCCTCGCCCCGGTCGCGTATCTGTTATTCCAGAAGGTGATGAGACTTGACCCCACGGACCCGCACTGGTGGGGTCGTGACCGCTTCATTCTCTCGGCGGGCCACTCGTCCTTGACCCAGTATGTCCAGCTCTACCTCGGTGGCATGGGCCTCGAACTCGACGACATCAAGTCACTGCGGACGTGGGGCTCGAAGACTCCTGGTCACCCCGAATACGGACACACCGACCATGTCGAAATCACGACCGGGCCGTTGGGCCAGGGCCTGGCCTCCGCGACTGGTTTTGCCTACGCGCAACGGTTCGAAAGGGGCCTGCTGGACCCCGATGCCCCTGAAGGCGAGTCGCCATTCGATCACTACACCTACGTCATTGCAGGTGACGGTGACCTACAGGAGGGCGTAAGTGCGGAAGCCGCGTCCCTCGCCGGGCACCAGGAGCTCGGCCGACTGATTGTGCTCTATGACGCCAACCAGATTTCCATTGAGGACGACGTTGACATTGCCTTTAGCGAAGACGTTGCTGCTCGGTATGAGTCGTACGGCTGGCACGTCCAAACAGTTGATTTCGGTCCTGCCGATTCCTACAACGAAGATGTTGATTCTCTCTCTGCCGCCATCCAGAAGGCTCAAGGCGAGACGGGACAACCTTCCCTCATCATCATGAAGACGATCATTGGCTGGCCATCGCCCACGAAGCAGAACACAGGAAAGATTCACGGTTCTGCGCTGGGCGCAGAGGAGCTCCGGGCGCTCAAGGAAGTCGTGGGGGCGGACCCTAACGACACGTTCGTCGTGGACCCAGAAATCCTCGCCCACACCAGAGGGCTCGTCGAGAGGTCACGGGAGGCGCGAAAGGCCTGGGAGACCTCCTTTGATTCCTGGGCATCGAGAAACCCTGAACGTAAGGCCCTGCTGGATCGCCTCACCAGCGGCGAACTGCCCGATATCACGTCGGTGTTGCCCTCATTCGAGGGTGCCGAGACTATGGCGACCAGGCAGGCCTCAGGCCAGGTCATCAACTCGATTGCCTCGGTCATGCCCGAGTTGTGGGGCGGATCGTCTGACTTGGCCGAATCAAACCTCACCACCATCAAGGGCAGATCCTCCTTCGCTCCACCCGAACGTTCGACCAAGGAATGGAGTGCCGAACTCTACGGCCACGTGCTCCACTTCGGAATTCGGGAGCACGCGATGGGCTCCATTCTCAACGGCATCGCTCTCCACGGACCCACCAGGCCCTTTGGAGGCACATTCCTCATCTTCAGCGATTACATGCGCCCTGCCGTGCGATTGGCCGCGCTCATGGGCGTTCCCGTCATCTATGTGTGGACTCACGACTCCATTGGCTTGGGTGAGGATGGTCCCACCCACCAACCTGTCGAACAACTCGCCACCTTGCGAGCGATTCCTGGGCTCGACGTGGTGCGCCCGGCTGACGCGCACGAAACTGCGTGGGCGTGGAAGAAAATGCTCGAGAGAGCCAATCCCTGCGGAATCGCGCTGACCCGTCAAGGCGTTCCGGTGCTTCCACGTGGGCTCGACACCGCCAGTGCCACAACCTTTGCGCACGCCAGCAACGCGGAGCGCGGAGGCTATGTTCTCGTGGAGGCGTCGGAGCAGCTCCAGGTGATTCTCCTTGCCACGGGATCTGAAGTTCAGATCGCACTCTCCGCGAGAGAATTGCTCGAAGCCGAGGGTATTGGCACGAGGGTCGTGTCGATGCCCTGTGTGGAGTGGTTTGATGAGCAGGATGCGGCATACCGTGACAGTGTGTTGCCCCCCTCGGTCAAGGCTCGGGTGTCTATCGAAGCGGGCATAGCCCAGGGTTGGTATCGATTTGTCGGAGAGCATGGGCGGTGCGTCTCGCTCGAGCACTTCGGGGCCTCGGCCGACTATGCCACGCTGTATCGAGAATTCGGCCTGACACCAGAGGCGGTAGTGGCTTCTGCCAAGGATTCACTCTCATCGACCGGCGGAAAGGGATGACCATGACTCCAAGCCCCACCGAAGAACTCAGCGCAGTGGGGGTCAGCATCTGGCTCGATGACCTGTCGAAGGATCGTCTCACCACCGGCTCCCTCAAGGGTTTGATGGAATCTCACGACGTGGTCGGTGTGACGAGCAATCCGACAATCTTTGCTGGGGCGGTTGCCGGCAGTGTTTCCTACTCCTCAGACATTGTCGCCATGGCCTCCCAAGGTTCCTCAGCAGAAGAAGCCGTGTTCTCCATCATGGTCTCAGACGTTCAAGGGGCCTGCGATGTGATGGCACCCGTTTTCGAGAAATCCGGGGGCCACGATGGTCGGGTCTCCCTCGAGGTCTCACCTCTGCTCGCCCACGACACAGAGGGCACTATCGCTCAAGCCACAGAGCTCTGGAAACGAGTTG
>JBJOIK010000139.1:0-2936 GCA_046047135.1 Actinomycetota bacterium | reverse complement strand
GACTTCACTGGGGGGAGGTCAAGGGATGCGACAGTAGCCCTGATGTAGTCACCGACAATGGTTTCGTCCACCACTTCGATGTGGTCTGCGGACCTTGGAATGTCGGAAAAATTCACGCTCAAAGAGACAGCCTGGATATGATTCTCAATCTCTCCATCAACGGGTGGCACAATCTGAGAACCCTCGTCGTCTCCGCCCAAGTAGACCTTGTATCCATTGTCATCGGCAGGGTTATGACTCGCGGTTATCATGATGCCCGCGTCTGCTGCCAGTCGCCGGACAGCAAAAGCCAAAACAGGTGTGGGAAGTAGTTTTGGCAAGAGCAGCGCTCGCAGGCCATGCCCTGACAGAACTTCAACGGTATCCTTCGCGAACTGGGCCGAGTGCTTCCTACCGTCATACCCGACAACGACGGTGATAGGCGTTGCACGACCCTCTATACCTCTCTCGATGAGATATCGAGCAAAGCCAGCGGTTGTTTGACTGACCACCACGCGATTCATTCCTGCGGGTCCAGGGCGCATGGGACCCCGAATTCCCGCGGTCCCAAACTTCAACCGGTGGGAAAAAAGGAGCTCTGCGGTGTGTCTAGCGTGAGCATCCCCGGACCGAATGTCTTCGGCGAGGCCGACAAGTTCGAGCCGGTAGGGCTCCTCCGGTTCGTGAGAAAGCCACTCTGCGAGCTGCGTTTTCAGATCGTGTGGCGCGCTCATAGCGCGTGCACAATATCTGCAAGCAATTTACTGATGACGGGCTCGGCAGCTTTGCCGGCGTCAATTACCTCTTGGTGGCTCAAGGGATGAGGAGAGATTCCGGCAGCCAAATTAGTGATGAGAGACAGGCCCAGAACTTCCATGCCTGCCTCTCTGGCCGCAATTGCCTCTAGCGCAGTAGACATGCCCACAATGTGACCACCCATTGTTTTCGCCATCTGCACTTCCGCGGGAGTCTCATAGTGTGGTCCCCGGAACTGGACATACACACCTTCGTCGAGGGATGGATCTATACCTTTGGCAATAGCCCTCAGGCGAGTCGAGTAGAGGTCAGTGAGGTCAATGAAGGTCGCCCCCTCGAGAGGGGAATTTGCCGTCAGATTGAGGTGATCTGAAATCAGGACGGGTTGACCAGGATTCCACGACTCCTTGATGCCTCCCGCTCCATTGGTCAGCACCATAACTGTGGCACCGCATGCGGCAGCCGTTCGAACCGAGTGAACCACAGCGCGGACACCCTTGTCCTCGTAGTAGTGAGTTCTGGCACCAATCACGAGAGCGTGTTTTCCATTGTTCATGAGAATTGAACGGATAGTTCCCGAGTGTCCGGGGACTCCTGAGGCCGAAAAGCCTGGAACTTGGTCCGCAGGAAGCGTCGCCACTGTCTCACCGAGGAGGTCAGCGGCTTTTCCCCACCCGCTTCCAAGGGTGAGCGCGATGTCGTGACGAGGAACGCCAGTGGCCTGCGATATCGCTGCAGCAGCATTCTTCGCTACATCAAAGGGGCTCAGGGACTCTGTCTTGTCGTTCATGCCCCAAGCTTAGTAATCCCCTGGATTGGTTAAGGATCTATCCAATGACGGCGAGAATTTGGCCTCCGGAAACAGAATCTCCGGGCCTTACGTTGACAGTGTCAATCGTTCCATCCTTGGGGGCGATGATGGGCTGCTCCATTTTCATCGCCTCCAATACGCAGATGAGGTCACCGGCCACGACACTGTGGCCAGGCTCCACCAACACTTTGACAACGGTTGCCTGCATCGGAGATGAAATTGTGCCCTCAGAAGAACCGCCCCCAACGCTTCCCGACACAGCCCGCTTGGGTGCTTTACCCAATTTGGCTTTTTGTCCAGCGGCAAAGATTCCAGCGGGCACTCCAACCTTGAGGCGCCGCCCCTCCACCTCCACGACGACCGTGCGATAGAGCTCTTCCTCATCGAACCCATCCTCGATTGCGCCATCCCACGGTTCAATTTCGGTGGTGAATTCCGTCTCGATCCATCGAGTGTGAATCGTGAAGTCCTTGGCTTTCTCGGCGCAGAATGCCGGGTCTTCCACAACAACTCTGTGGAAAGGAATCACGGTGGGCAATCCCGTAATCTCGAATTCTTTGAGAGCTCGCCGAGCCTTTTCGATTGCGTCCTTCCTGGTTGCACCGGTGACAATTAGTTTGGCCAGGAGCGAGTCGAACGACCCGGTAATGACATCACCGGTGGTGATTCCGGAGTCCACCCTTACTCCTGGTCCGCCGGGGAACCGAACAGAATGAATTGGACCAGGAGTAGGGAGGAAGCCTCGGCCGGCATCTTCACCATTGATGCGAAATTCAATGGAGTGCCCATGGATGGGCGGGTCTCCGTAGTCGAGTGTTCCGCCCTCGGCGATTCTGAATTGTTCCCTGACGAGATCAATGCCGGTGATCTCTTCTGACACCGGGTGTTCTACCTGCAATCGGGTGTTGACCTCTAGGAAGGAGATAGTTCCGTCTTTTCCGATAAGAAATTCGCAGGTCCCGGCACCCACATAGCCCGCCTCTTTGAGCAGCGCCTTTGACGATTCGTACAGCACCTTCTCTTGCTCCTGCGCGCTGTGCGCCAGGTTACTCGTATAGAGCTCGTCGACCGCCCTGGTCGAGTACGCCCGCATCAGCACCAGTTTCGTCTTCTGAACCAGCATGCCGGATGCGTTGGGGCGAATCGCATCGCATACGCCCTCTATCAGCTCCATGTCGGCAGTCTGAACGTCGAGCTTTGCGATCTCTTCGTTCACTGCGTGAAGCGTTAAGAGAGGCAGGTCCCGCGCTTTCTTCAACGCTTCCAGGGCCGTCGGAATTTTCCCGCTTGATGGCCCTCCAAACACGGCGTCCTCCGGGCTCCAGCGCCCGCGCCAGACGTCGTCGGCGACATACCAGTCGCCTAGTTCCGCAGCGGCGCCGCGCGCGCT
>JBJOIK010000138.1:0-2943 GCA_046047135.1 Actinomycetota bacterium | reverse complement strand
ACCGTTGATCCAGAAATCGCGGTCGTCATGATCTGGTGGTTCGTTGCCCTCAGGTGTCATTGCAAGAGATACGATGAAGCCCGAGCAAGACGATTGAATTCCACTCCACCGCCCAGTACTCAGGGCGCCTTCGGGATATAAACGCGGAAGAGGCGCATGGGAGTTCTGTACAAAAAACTTCTATATTTTGTACACTTCACCCATGAGTGAAAAAACAGTCAGCGAGCTGCGTGAGAACTTGGCCGATGCTCTCAATGAGCTCGACAAGGAGCCTGTGGAAATCTTTCGTCACGGCCGCAGGATCGCGGTTATGGTCTCCCCCATGATGTTTGACAAAGCAATGGACGCCCTCGAAGAAAGAGCCGACGAAGCCGCATACGACGAAGTCGACCGAGACGACACACTCCCCTGGGACGAGGTGAAGAGAGAGCTCGGCCTCTCGTGAGTCGCTACACCCTAGAAATTACGAAGAGTGCGGCAGGGCGCCTTCGAGCGCTTCAGGGACGTGATCTGAAGCGAATTATTGCTGCACTGGAGCTATTGCGCAGGAATCCTCGTCCGCCATCCTCCAGAAAACTGAGAAATCGACCCGGCTACCGAGTCAGGGTCGGCGACTATCGCATTATCTATGAGATTAGAGACGACATCGTGGTCATTCTTGTTCTGGCAGTGGGCCATCGGCGGGATGTCTATCGATAGGGAATGCAGCGCTAGGTGCGAGGTTCTCCAAACCCGAGCAGGTTCCCGAGGAATTCCACTACGGCGCTTGTCACGTCTCGAATTGCCACGACGAATGGATGAGAGTCATCCACCACCTCCGTGGTGGTTTCTTCGCCTGTTTCCTCATCAACGCTGGTTTCGGTGGTCACATAACCTTCGTCCATCAGGACAGACTCGACATCGAGAGTGATCTGGTCGAGAAGGCGTGGTCGCTCACTCGACTCTGAGGTTCGAACGCCCAGTTGGTAAGAGAGTCTGGTTCCAGACTCACCTAAGCCTGGCAGGTCGATGGTGGCATCGAGAGTGGGGTCAGCGTAGTCGGAGCGATAGGTCCGGACTGTGGCACTCTGGTCGCCAGAGCGCTTCGTTGTGCTGGTCTCGATGTCGACCAGTCCTGAGCCGATGTTATAGGTGCGACCTTCTCCGTTGGCATCCCTGGAGGTTTGTGAGGGGACCAGGGTTTGACTTGTCCGAGTATCCCCGCTGCTACTTCCGATAGTGAAGGTCCCGGTGGTGGCATTCCACCGCACGCTGCCGTCGTTGGTTTGGCTGGCATTGCCGTTGGCGTCGATGTGAGTCTGGGTGCCGTGGTACCCGGCGACATTGCCATCGGGTGTGGCACGAGTTTGAAAACGAAGAACACAGTTAGCGTGGCAGCCCATGTAGGACTGTCCCATTCCTCCTCTGGCCTCCACCGATCTGAACGTGTCAATGGTCCCCACGATGACGCCGTGGACGTTTCCAGTCTCGGGGTCGACTACGGCCCAACCGCCAACACCCTCACTTGCCTCCGGGGGAGGAACATAGCTGGGCTCTGCTTCCGGTACAGGCTCCGGTTCGGGCGCAGGTACTGGCTCTTCAGCGACAGGTTCAGCGACTTCCTCCGCGAAGGCGGGGACCGCCACACCAAGTAGTAGGACCACGGCAAGAAGACCGCTACTCATGACTCTTGGAAACCAAAAGGAAGAAATCGTCAGTTTTGTGTCCATAGCCCCACACTACGCCCATGCCCTGACACGCAACACCCCGAGGGATGGTTTTTGTCGAGGGCTATGACCCGAAAAGGCGAGATATGCCTGGCCCCAGGGACTCAAAACTCCCAGAGGTGAGCAATCGCCCTGTCCGACTCCTCCCACTCGTCAACGCTGATATCGGGAAGTTCTCCCTTCAGTGCGCCGAGCGGTGTGGCGAGTGCGCCTGGGACATAGGCAACGATTTTTGCCACCGGTATTCCAGACCGGGTGATGATGACATCGTCACCTTCCCTCGCGGTGTTGACCAAGTGTGAGAAGGCGGCTTGTGCTTCACGCAGTGAGACAGTGGGAGACATGCCATTACTGTGTACCCCTTGAATAACTGGGGTCTTAGCGCGACAACTCAACACGCTAGGAGTGTGTATCTCCCAATCTCCACTGAGGCAATCGCCAGTTGAAAATGATGGCCAATATGCGAAGCACCATGGTGACCAGGGCACCGAGTGCTACGGCTAATACCGGAGCAACGCCCAGAGCGCCGAGTCCCCACACCAACCATCCCCCAGCAAACGCAATTACGGCGTAGAGCTGAAAACTAGAGACAACCCAAGGGATGTCGTTGACGAGGATGTCGCGGATCATTCCCCCGAAGACTGCCGTCACCACACCCATCAGGGTGGCAATCAGGGGCGTTGCCCCAGATTCCAGTGACACCTGGGTCCCAGACGCAGCAAACAGACCCAAACCCACGGCGTCTGGCCACTGCATAGCCTTTGCGGTGGGTTCAATGTGTCTGGCCCGCAAAAATAGGGGCCCGATCACCGCCAAGGCAATCACGGCCCAGACCCAGCCTTCATTCGTCACCCAGAAAAAAGGCCCTCTATCAAGCAAAACATCGCGAAGGGTGCCCCCACCAAAAGCGGTGAGAAAAGCAATGACGGCAACACCGACCACATCCAACCGCTTCGTAGCGCCGGCAAGCACCCCGGAGGCTGCGAACGCAAGAACACCGATGCCTTCGACAATGACTAAGACCAGGCTGAGTGTTGAATCAGTGACCATCAGGAACCCTCCAACCAGGAGCGCTCATCCTCACTGAGTCGCCTGGGGGAACCGGATTCGAACGAATACGTCACTAGCGCCACAAATCCCTCAGCGAATACGACTCCACTAACAGCATCAAACACCCGGCAGGCGAGTCGAAAGGACGATCCTCCGATGTGATTCACTGTCATCCCCACCTGGATGG
>JBJOIK010000137.1:0-2976 GCA_046047135.1 Actinomycetota bacterium | reverse complement strand
ACCGCGTCCCACGGGCTCCAGGTCATCGATGATTTCGAGCGCTCGGGGTTTGGGTGCCCCGCTGAGAGTTCCCGCCGGGAAGGTGGCCTGGAAGACATCAACCGTCGTCTTGTCCGGTTGAAGATCTCCCTCGACTGAGGACACGAGGTGCATGATGTGGCTGAAGCGCTCTACCTCCATGAACTCTGTGACATCGACACTGCCTGGCTTCGACACCTTGGAGAGATCGTTCCTCGCAAGGTCGACCAGCATGAGGTGCTCAGCGCGCTCCTTCTGGTCAGCCAGGAGCTCTTCTGCCAGTCGATGGTCCTCTTCAGGGGTAGCGCCTCGAGGCCTCGACCCTGCGATCGGATGCGAATAGATGCGACCCTTCTGCACGGTCACGAGGGCCTCAGGGGATGACCCCACGACGTGATAGGCCTCGCCCCGAGGGGTTTCACACTCGAGGAGATACATGTATGGACTGGGATTGATGGACCTTAAAACTCGGTACACCTCCATGGGGCTAGCGGTAACCTGCAGCTCAAACTGCTGAGAAAGGACAACCTGGAAAACATCTCCGTCTGAAATGTGCTGTTGCGCTGTGAGCACCATGTCGCCAAATTCTTCTGATGTCAACGATGCGGGCGGTGCAGTTGAGGGAGGGTCAATCCTCTGATGCAGGGTCGAGGCAGTGGGTTTTGTGAGGGCCTGGTGCATCTGGTCGAGTCGGTGCACCGCACGGCGATAGTCACTCTCGTCGACGCCGTCTCGCCGGTGTGTGAGGGCGACCAGCACGACCTCTGAGGTGTGGTGATCTACCGCCACGAAGTCCTCGACCAGCGAGAGAAACAGCGGTGGAACCTCGTGCGTCGTGGGCGGACGATGAGGCAGCTTCTCCAGATGCCTCACCGCGTCCCATCCGATATGGCCGACGAGCCCGCCACTAAACGGAGGCAGACCCTCAATGCCCTCGGATCTCCAGCGCTCATCGAGGGTCCTCAGGGCCTCCAATGGGGCGGAGGGCATCTCGTCTCCGAACGCATCCTGGGCTGACATGCCCTTGTCTATCCAGGTCGCCACACCCTCGTGTTCGGTCAAGACTCCGTGAACAGAGACGCCGAGGAAGGAGTACCGAGACCATTTCCCACCCTGGTCTGCTGATTCGAGCAGAAAACTGCCCGACCCCCGAGCGAGTTTGCGATAGAGCCCCATCGGGGTCTCAGAGTCGGCGAACAGCCGCCTCACGACGGGTACGACGCTTCTGGTGGAACCCCAGTCAAGAAACTCGTTGAGGCTTGTGTCAGCCACCAGGGGCCTCAAAGCAAGATTCATGGCCGGTATGACAGGCAGGGCCCACCTGGGTCACCTGAACGAGCACTACGTCCCCGTCGCAGTCGAGCGAAAGAGAGTGAGCATGCTGGGTATTCCCGCTGGTGTCTCCTTTGCGCCAGAGTTCTTGACGTGATCGGGAATAGTAGGTTACTCGCCCTTCGATCAATGTTCGCTCGAGCGCTTCCCTATTCATCCACGCCATCATCAAGACCTTGTGTGACTGAGAATCCTGCGTAATACAAGGAACCAGACCATCCGAGCTGAATACGACTTTATCCAGTACATCAGCTGGCGCTTGAACCGCCCAGTTTGCTTTCATCGCACCACCGCTCCCGCCCTCGACAACTCAGATTTGACCTGCGCAATTGTGACTTTATCGTGGTGAAATATGGAGGCGGCAAGAATGGCGTCAGCGCCTGCCCGGTAGGCGGCAACGGCATCGGAGGCTTTACCGGCTCCCCCCGAGGCGACAAGAGGCACCGACACAGCCTCCCTCGTTGCAGTAATCATCTCAACATCAAACCCAGCCTTAGTTCCGTCCGCGTCGATGGAATTCAGCAACACCTCACCAGCGCCACGCCGTGTTGCCTCCACTGCCCATTGGAGGGCGTCCCGGTGTGCGCTCTTTTTTCCACCATGGGTGGTCACCACGAAACCAGAGGGCATGTCCTCTTGCCTTTTTGCATCCACAGAGATGACACACACCTGCGACCCAAAGTGCCCGGCAATCTCATCGATCAGCGATGGGTTGTGCAGGGCAGCACTGTTGACACTGATTTTGTCCGCACCGTGCTCGAGAAGTGATCCGACGTCAGCCACGGACCTCACTCCACCACCCACAGTCAGCGGGATAAAGACGGTCTCTGCGGTCTCCCTGACCAAATTCAGTGTCGTACTGCGGTCATCCAGAGTCGCGGTGACGTCGAGGAACGTGATCTCATCTGCCCCCTGCTCACCATAGAGAGCAGCGAGCTCCACCGGATCGCCGGCATCTGTCAGGTTCTGGAAGTTCACACCCTTCACCACCCGCCCGCGGTCGACATCCAAGCAGGGTATTACTCGAGTGGAGAGGCTCATTAGATGCGCGCGGCGTGAATCGCCGAGACCAGAATTGCCCTCGCACCGAGGGCATACAGCTGGTCCGTGACGGAATTCGAGTCCTCCCGGGGACCCATGGCGCGAACCGCTACCCACTCCGGATCACGCAGTGGCGACACGGTGGGAGATTCGAGCCCCGGTGTGATCCCAGAGGCCTGCTCGAGCAATGCGACCGGGAGGTCGTAGTCCATGAGCACATACTGCTGCGCCACCCACACCCCGTGAAGCCTCCTCCGGAGGGTTTCGATTCCTGCCACATCGGGCTTAGCGCTGATGAGAACAGCCTCCGATTCAAGAATCACAGGACCGAAGATCTCTAAGCCTTGAGCTCGCAGTGTGGCCCCGGTGGACACGACGTCCGCGACTGCGTCGGCAACTCCGAGGCGAACGGCCGACTCCACGGCCCCATCGAGTGCGACGATGTCGGAGCTGACGCCGGCTCGGGCAAGAAAATCACCGACCAGACCTGGATACGAGGTTGCTACACGCTTCCCCTGGAGGTCCGAGACATCTCGAATCTGGGAGGGGCCAGCAAAACGGAACGTGGAGTGACCAAACCCGAGG
>JBJOIK010000136.1:0-2983 GCA_046047135.1 Actinomycetota bacterium | reverse complement strand
AAAATTGATCAAAAACATCGAGGTAGCAGCAAAGATTGGTGGGGCGGACCCTGCCGGCAATCCCACCCTGGCTGACGCCATCCAGAAGGCGAAGAAGTCAAGTGTTCCCAACGACAATATTGACCGTGCCATCAAACGGGGCGCGGGTCTCACTGGTGATGCGATCGACTATCAGACAATCATGTATGAGGGTTATGCGGCCGGTGGAGTGGCCATGCTCATCGAATGTCTCACGGATAACAGGAACCGGGCGGCTGCCGAAGTTCGGACCATTATGAGCCGCAATGGCGGACAGATGGCCGACCCAGGGAGTGTTTCCTACAACTTCTCCCGAAAGGGAGTAGTGGCGATTACCAAGGCCCCGGGTATCACTGAGGATGACGTCCTCGGTGCTGTCTTGGAGGCAGGAGCGGAAGAAGTGATCGACCGCGGCGGGGGTTTCGAGGTCATCACAGAACCTTCATCCCTCATCCAGGCCCGCCAGGCGATTCAAGCTGCAGGGATTGATTACGACTCGGCAGAGGCTGAATTCATTGCGAGTGTGAAAATTGACGCTGATCTGGCGACGGCAAAAAAGGTGTTGGCTCTCGTTGACGCCCTCGAGGACTGTGACGATGTTCAAAACGTGTTCACCAATATGGATGTTTCCCCCGACGTTGCTGAGGCCCTTGACTCTGCTGACGACTAGCGTTGCCTCATGACCGTAATCCTCGGAGTCGACCCTGGTTTGACCCGCATGGGCGTGGGGATTATCAAGCAGGGGCGCGGGCGCGGTGTGAGCCTCCTCCACGTTGAGACCCTCCGAACCCCCGCAGGGACTGAAGTGTCATCGCGCATTGGATCGCTCTCTGACGCGTTGGCGAAGATTCTGGATGAGTTTGCACCCGACGTTGTGGCGCTGGAGAGGGTCTTTGCTCAACATAACGTGTCCACGGTGATGGGAACGGCGCACATCAGCGGTGTGGTTCTCGCGCTCGCTCATGAGCGCTCGATACCGGTGTCCCTCCGAACCCCCAGCGAAGTCAAGGCCGCGGTTACCGGGTACGGGCGCGCCTCCAAAGGGCAAGTTGGCGCCCTGGTGGCAAAAATTCTGGGGCTGGCCGAGGTCCCACAACCAGCAGACGCTGCCGATGCCCTCGCTCTGGCCATTACGGAAGCGTGGCGAGGTCAGCCTCCTCAAGAGTCTGCTTCTCCACTGACCCCCGCCCAAAAGGCGTGGCGGGACGCTGAGCAGAAGGCGAAGAGACCTAAGCTGACAAGGTGATTGCCTCTCTCCGCGGGCTCGTAACCTCCATCACGGGCGCTGATGTCGTGATAGAGGTGAACGGTCTCGGGTATCTGGTCACTGTTCCGGACCGGAGCGCACATCGGATGATCTCGGGTGAGGAAACGCTGCTCCACACCTCGCTCGTGGTGCGTGAGGATCACGTCGCCCTCTACGGTTTTGAGTCGCCGGAAGAGCTCTCACTCTTCGCTTTGTTGAGAAGTGTCACCGGTGTCGGGCCGAAGATGGCGCTCGCCATTCTCGGGCACATGACACCCTCGGCGATTCACGACGCAGTCGTCACCGAAAATGACGCGGCTTTCCGGGCTGTGAGCGGTGTAGGCCCCAAGACCGCCAAACTGATCGTCCTCTCCCTGCAGGGAGCATTCGATAGTTCTGGGCCTCGCGTGCAGTCCACCCCTCGCGATCCATCCTTAGAGGCCCTTTCGGCCTCCGTTGTGGAAGCTCTGGCGGGGCTTGGGTGGTCAGAAAAGGTGGCGAAAGACGGTGTTGCCAGTGCGGTGGAGGCACTCGGTGACGGCCCTGTGGACGCCTCACGCCTCTTGCGAGAAGCTCTGAGTATTCTTGGCCCCCAGACAAGCAGGGAGGCGAGACCGTAATGTCTGGAATGGAGGCCGGTTTTGCAGAGTCTGACGGAGAATTGCAGTTCGAGGGCGCCCTTCGCCCGAAAAACTTGAAGGAATTCGTCGGCCAAACCAAAGTGCGCGAACAGTTGGTCCTCCTCTTGCAGGCGGCTGCACAGGAAAAAAGAACACCCGACCACATTTTGCTATCCGGACCCCCGGGTTTGGGGAAAACTACGCTCGCCATGATTGTCGCGGAGGAGACCGGCCAGTCGCTTCGCATCACGAGCGGTCCGGCCATCAACCATGCTGGTGACTTAGCCGCTGTGCTCTCGTCACTGGTGCCGGGGGAGATTCTCTTTATTGACGAGATTCACCGTATGGCCCGCCCGGCCGAGGAGATGCTGTACCTGGCGATGGAAGATTTCCGCATCGACATCATGGTCGGGAAGGGCGCTGGTGCCACCACTTTGCCTCTCGATCTAGCACCATTCACCTTGGTAGGAGCCACAACCCGCTCAGGTCTCCTTCCGGGACCTCTGCGAGACAGGTTTGGATTCACGGCACACCTAGAGTTTTACTCCGAAGAAGAACTATCAGAGGTGGTCTCACGCTCCAGCAGCGTGTTGGGTCTTTCGTGGCCAAGCGAGGCCTTGCTGGAAATCGCCTCCCGTTCGCGGGGCACACCCCGAATTGCGAATCGGCTTCTCCGCAGGGTTCGGGACTATGTGCTTGTTCATAATGCGCAGCCCGGTGTTGATGCTGTGCACCAGGCGCTCACCCTGTACGACGTCGATGCCTTGGGGCTGGACCGGCTCGACCGGGCGGTCCTTGAGGTTCTGATAACAAGATTCCAGGGGGGACCAGTGGGGCTGGGGACTCTGTCGGTCAGTGTGGGGGAGGAGGCAGAGACCATCGAGACGGTGGTGGAACCTTTTCTCGTTCGTCAAGGCTTCATCCAGCGAACGCCTCGGGGCAGGGTCGCTTCCGCGAGCGCGTATGCACACCTTGGACACGAAGCCCCCAGCAAGAATGACCTATAGTTACCAGGTAGCTCTGACCGCACATTGGCTCTAGAAAGGCGCGTGGTTTCCCATGGATCCCATTTCCCTGTTTATGATCGCAATCCTCGGAT
>JBJOIK010000135.1:0-2983 GCA_046047135.1 Actinomycetota bacterium | reverse complement strand
ACGGTCCGCTCGCGGTCGATATCGAGAACTTCGCCCTGTTTTCTACGTTCCCGGGCCAGACCGCAAGTTGATTCAGGTCGGAAAACCCGGAGCATACGAGTTTGAAGACGGCACACCGGAACAAACTTCCCTGGTTCGCGATGAGATTGTGGCTGTCTGCACCGCCGCTTACGAGAGTTACCAACGGATGCTGGAGGCGTGAGTCGCGCGGGAAGTTGCCCGCGCTGTTCTTCCCGTCACGCTGTATTCCAGCATGTACGTCACCATGAATGCGCGGAGTTTGATGAACTTCTTGAGCCTTCGAACGAAGAGGGAGGGAACCCATTTCCCTTCGTTCCCTCAGCGAGAAATCGAGATGGTGGCAGAAAAAATGGAAAACCTGTGGGCACCACTGATGCCGATGACCGCGGAGACCTTTGACTCAAACGGTCGGGTAGCTCCCTAGCGGTAGTGCGCAGGTCTCCTCTGGGCGCTACCCTTGTCGGGTGGTAAGAGAGAACCCTTTTGGCCAAGTGCTAGTCGCGATGGTCACACCGATGACCCCTGACGGCGAAGTTGATTGGCCCGGTGTCGAATCGCTGATGGATGCCCTCATCAGTCATGGCGCTGATGGTCTAGTGGTCACCGGAACCACAGGCGAAACCAGCACCCTGACTGATGCTGAGAAGATTCAGCTGGTCAAGTCCGGCAAGAGTGTGTCTAGTGGTCGGGCAAAAATTATCACGGGCGGTGGATCTAACGAGACGGCCCACGCCATCGAGCTCTACAAGGCCAGCGAAAAGGCTGGCGCTGACGGGGTTATGGTCGTCACTCCCTATTACAACAAACCCACTCAAGCGGGTGTGCTCACCCACTTCCGACTCATCGCAGACGCGACGGACTTGCCGGTTATTTTGTACGACATTCCTGGTCGATCTGGAATTGAAATCAAGTACGACACGATTCTTCGGGCTGCAAAACATCCGAACATTCGAGCGGTGAAGGACGCCAAGGGAGACCTCAGCGAGGTCTCTCGCGTCATGAACCAAACCGACTTGCTCTATTTCGCCGGCGACGACGCCAACGCTCTCCCCACGCTCGCTATCGGGGGGGCTGGTCTGATTGGCGTCACCGCCAACATCGCTCCGGAGCCGTATCGAATCATGGTGGACGCCGTGAATCGCAGTGATTTAGCTGCAGCCACCGCTCAGCACAAGCTTCTTGAGCCACTTGTCAGGGCCACCATGACTCATGTTCCAGGCACTGTGGCAACCAAATACATCCTCCACGGGCTCGGTCGCATTGGATCACCTCGTGTGAGATTGCCACTCGTGGGGCCAGAGGAAACCGAGGCTGCTCTTATCGAGAACGACATCGCCCTGGTTCACGACGTAGTGGGTGCTGATTTCTCCAACTTCCGACCAGACCGCAATGCGGCGGCCGGAGGTGCTCTGCCGAAGGTGGCAGGCACCACTCGCTAAAAAGGATCCCATGCCTCAACCACTGTTGGACCCTCCGGCGCTAGCGTCTGGAACCCTCCGAGTCATTCCCCTCGGCGGAATCGGGGAAATCGGGCGCAACATGACCGTTTTCGAAATTGACGGCAAACTGTTGGTCGTCGATTGCGGGGTCTTGTTTCCCGAAGAAACTCAACCCGGTGTGGATTTAATCCTTCCCGATTTTCAGCCCATTCGGGACAGACTCGACGATGTCGTCGGAATCATGTTGACCCATGGACACGAAGACCACATTGGCGCGGTTCCCTACCTTCTGAAACTTCGGGAGGACATTCCACTCATCGGAACCCAACTGACCTTGGCGTTGATTGAGGCAAAACTCAAGGAACACCGAATCACCCCGCTCACCTTGGCGGTGAGTGAGGGTGATCGGGAAACCTTGGGACCTTTTGATCTCGAGTTTGTAGCTGTCAACCACTCGATTCCTGATGCGCTCGCGGTCATGATGCGCACAGCGGCCGGCACTGTTCTCCACACGGGTGATTTCAAGATGGACCAGTTGCCCCTCGATGGCAGGTTGACGGATCTTCGTGCTTTCTCTCGACTGGGAGAGGAAGGTGTGGACCTGTTTATGGTGGATTCGACCAACGCGGACGTTCCAGGTTTCACGCCTCTCGAAGCAGATATCGGCCCCATCTTGGACCAGATAGTCCATCGTGCACCGAGGCGTGTCATCGTCGCCAGTTTTGCGTCCCACGTTCATCGGGTGCAGCAGGTGATCGATGCGGCGGCCGCCAATAATCGTTTTGTCGCGCTAGTCGGCCGTTCGATGGTGCGCAATATGGGCATTGCCCACGAACTCGGATACTTGAAGGTTCCGGACGGAATTCTTGTAGACGCAAAGAAGGCCATGGAGCTACCTGACGAGCGCGTGCTGTTCATGACGACCGGTTCGCAGGGCGAACCGATGGCAGGTCTGGCGCGGATGGCCAACCGCGAACATCCCACAATTGAAATAGGACACGGCGACACCGTGATCTTGGCGTCCAGTCTTATTCCCGGTAATGAGAACGCGGTGTATCGGGTCATTAATGGCCTCATCGAATTGGGCGCCTCTGTGGTTCACAAAGGAAATGCCAAGGTTCACGTCTCTGGCCACGCGGCAGCGGGTGAATTGCTGTATTGCTACAACATCGTGAAGCCTCGAGCCGTCATGCCGGTGCACGGCGAGGCCAGACATCTGCGAGCTAACGCCGACATCGCGGTGGCTTCCGGTGTTGCACCAGATCGCACGATTGTAGGTGAGAACGGGACGGTAGTCGACGTGGTGGGGGGCGTTGCGACGGCGGTTGGGCAGCTCGACGTGGGATTTGTGTACGTTGACGGATCTACGGTGGGCGAAATCACAGAAGCGGATTTGAAGGATCGGCGAATCCTCGCGGAGGAGGGCTTCATTTCTATCTTTATTGCCATCGATGCCCAAACAGGCAAAATCATCGTCGGGCCCGAAATCCACGCCAGGGGCTTTGCTCCTGACGATTCGATTT
>JBJOIK010000134.1:0-2991 GCA_046047135.1 Actinomycetota bacterium | reverse complement strand
GAAATTACTTGACCCGCATTTCGGACCACAAAAAGGTCTCCGAGTCCTTTGTCGAAAATGATTTCAGCGGCGATCCGCGAGTCTGCACACCCAAATAGAGCAGCGAAAGGGGATTGAGAATCCTCGATTTCGCTTCTGCGCAGGGCGTCTTGGCGCGGGTGTCTCAGAGCACCCTCGATAAAGCGGTCGTTTCCGGCTTTCATTCGACCCCAGGCCTCTGCGGGCGTCAACTGGGGGGTCGTCAACGCAGTTCCTCCTGAGTCAGTTGCCAAGAAAGATCGTTGGCGACTTCAGCAACACCCCTTGCGTCGGAACCTCCCACCACAATGATGCTCTCGCCGGCGTCGTAGACCACGACATAGGCATTATTGCCACCCGGGTCCACGTCTCTCCTGTCGTATTCGACCCAGGTCACGATGTTGGGTCCGGAGTAACCAAAGTCGATAGTTCCGGTGCTCGGAAAATTCTCAGTTCTCACAGCGACCCAGTTCTCTGTGGCACCAAAACCCTGATCGACGAACACGTAACTGTCCTCTGGCCCGAGCAGGCCAATTGACCACGTGGCCTCAGATCCCGGCTCGCTCGTCACTTCTGCCCGATTAGAACTCCAGAGGTCCGAGAGCATGGGAACCACGGGATTACCGGGAAGGTCTCTTTCGCTCTGTAGCGCGACTTCTTCCCAATCGACGGTCTCCACGAGATTCGTGTCTGGCCGAACCACGACAATGATGAGTAAGGCCACTAGTCCTAAGGAAGCCAATAAAGACCAGATCAAATTTTTCATGGTCTGCCTAGCTCGGCGCTCCGCACGGGCCTTGGCAGTCCTCTGCGCTTTCGCCGCCGGGTCTTCAGGTCCAGAGGTCAGTATTGTCCTCGCCACGACTAGCTCTCCCGGGACTTCTTTGCTGCGTCAAGCCTGGCCCGAGCTCCCACAAGCCATTCCTCACATCGCGCGGCGAGAGCTTCACCGCGTTCCCACAGGGCAATCGACTCTTCGAGAGAAATCCCACCCTGCTCTAGAGCCCCTACGACAGCAACCAACTCATCTCGAGCCTGCTCATAGGACATTTCACTGATGTCCGCGGGAAATTGTGGGTCAGACGCCATGCCCCAAGTCTATGCGCCTGCCGCTAATCGACATGGGTCTCGATATTCCCGTCGCTCACCCGAATGCTGAGAGCATCACCAGAGGACACCTCCTGGGTGCGGGAGATGACGAGGCCGGTCGAATCTCGGACGATGGCATACCCGCGGTCCAATGTTCTTTGGGGCGAAAGGCTCCTCAAAGCGCCCGATAGCTCCGCTACTTGAGCTTGAAAGCGCTCCATCACGATCCGGGAGATGTCAGAGCCTCGTGCCATGACGTGAGCGAGTTCCTCTGACGCTCGGTCGACCAGGGTGTGGGGGTCGGCAAGGCTTGGCCTGCTGCGGAACGAATTCAATCTTTCAAGTTCGTATTCCACCAGCGATTCAATCTTCACATCCAGCCGGTTTCGAATGTCCCGGATCATCGCCTTCTGTTCCGCCACGTCAGGGATTACTCGCTTCGCTGCATCGGTGGGGGTGGAAGCACGGAGATCGGCGACCTCATCCAGAAGAGGCCTGTCAGCCTCATGGCCGATGGCGCTCACCAGTGGTGTGTGCAGGCTCGCGGCAAGCCGGACGAGCGATTCGTCGCTGAAGGGCAAGAGATTGAGAAAATCCCCTCCGCCCCTGGCGACGATAATGACTTCGACGTCTGGATGGGCATCGAGTTTCTGAAGAGCCGCCATCACCTCGGGGACACAACGATCACCTTGCACGGCCGCGTGCTCGACGACAAATTCCACGTCGGGCCAACGCAGCTTGGCATTGGTGAGGACGTCTTTCTCGGCGTCTGAATCTTTACCGGTCACCAGGCCAATCACGGATGGGAGAAAAGGTAGAGGCTTCTTCCTGTCAGTATCAAAAAGTCTCTCTGCCTGCAGTGTTGCTTTCAGCTGCGCGAGTTTTTCCAGAATCTCGCCGAGGCCGGTATGGCGCATCTGCAGCACGTTCATGCTGAGCGTTCCACCCTTGACATACCAGGAGGGCTTGAGCAGGGCGATGACACGATCGCCTTGGCCGAGCCCCTCGGGAAGGTTCTCTTGAGCCTTCCGCCACACTGTGATGGAAACCTGGGCATCAGCCTCAATATCGGAGAGTTTTCCGTAGACATTGCCGGCGGCGCGACCCCACTGGGTTATCTCTGCCTCCACCCACACCGCGCCCAGGCGGTCGATGTATCCACCCATGAGCTCGGACAGCTTGTGGATCGACCAGGGGGCTTCTGGTGAGGAGTCGTTAGTGGAGCCGGTCATCGCACACCAAGGCTAAGACACTCAGCTGGCTTCGGGGAACCGCCCCCTACACTGAACCCCGTGAGCATTAGCAATGGAGGAGCAACAACCCTCGAGGCTCCGCTGATTCCACAGAGACGCCAGAAGCTTCAGCCCACGTCAGTGACAGGTCATAAGCGCATTCTGTTGGCAGCGCCCAGGGGTTATTGCGCAGGGGTGGACCGCGCTGTCATAGCAGTGGAGAAAGCTCTGGAACGCTACGGCGCCCCCATTTTTGTTCGCAAGCAGATTGTGCACAACATCCACGTTGTTCGGGAGCTAGAAGCCAAAGGCGTGATTTTTGTTGATGAGCTGGCCGAAGTTCCGGAAGGCTCCAACATCGTCTTCTCGGCCCATGGCGTGTCACCCACGGTGGTGTCGCAGGCGCAGGATCGAGGCCTCAACGCCATTGACGCGACGTGCCCGCTGGTGACGAAAGTTCACCGGGAGGCAGTGCGCTTTTCAGGCCAGGATTACCACATTCTTCTGATTGGCCACGCTGGCCATGAGGAAGTAGAGGGCACCATGGGGCACGCTCCCGACAACACCACGTTGGTGAACGACCCGGATGAAGCTGACCGAATCACACCGCCGGAGACTGAGAACCTGATCTGGCTGTCTCAAACCACGCTCA
>JBJOIK010000133.1:0-2998 GCA_046047135.1 Actinomycetota bacterium | reverse complement strand
ATCACTGTCTTCCAACACCCTTACTCTGAGTGCAGTTGAGTCTGAGGTATCAGCACTCAACTACCTCGAGCGAAACCTCTCACAAGAGACAAATCTCACTGCCGTCGCAGACAGAGTTGACAGATGGCTTTCGCACCAGGTTCGCACCCTCACCGCGGAGGAGAAGGAGAAATGGACGCGAGCGACAATCCTCCTCGATCCGCCCCGGAGTGGAGCAAAAGCTGAGGTGATTGATTCGCTGACGAGACTCTCTCCTGCACAAATCGTCTATGTTGCGTGTGATCCGGTGGCACTGGGTCGAGACGCCGGTTTACTCCAGAAGGCCGGCTATGACATGGTGTTTATCGAGGCGTGGGATCTCTTCCCCCACACCCATCACCTTGAAACAATTGCCACGTTCGTCAAGACATAAGGAAACTGCGTGACCAAGCTCTATCTGGCCTCAACATCCCCTGCGAGGAAGAAGATTCTCTCCGACATCGGTCTATCTGCCACGGTGTTGAAACCCGATGTTGATGAAGACAAGGCTGTTGCCGCCATGACAGTGGAGCGAACGCCGCACAATGTGGCGCTGCATTTAGCGAAACTGAAAGCGGAAAGCGTCATCAGCCCTTCTATCAAGGGCCTTGTCATCGGTGGCGATTCCGTCTTTGAATTCGGGGGCCAGCTCCTGGGCAAGCCTCATAAAGCCTCCGTTGCAAAGGAACGTTGGAAGGACATGCGCGGTCGCAGCGGGACGCTCTATTCAGGCCTCTGGGTTGTCGACCACAGCGACGGTTCCCACCACGGAGGGCTGGGTCGCGTGAGTCATGCCACCGTCCATTTCGCAGACAACATTTCCGACGCTGAAATTGACGCCTACGTCAAGACAGGAGAGCCACTGTTAGTAGCAGGTGCATTCACGCTGGATGCGAGAGGTGCAGCGCTCATTAGTCATATCGAAGGAGACCCTTGGGCGGTTGTGGGGATGTCTGCTTCAGCCCTTCGGCTTCTGGTTCGCGGCCTCGGTCACGACTATCACGCGCTGTGGAACTCTTAGTTCATTCATAGAGGCATTCTCGTGTCGTTTAGCTTCCAGTCAGCTTCTAGACACCTGAGCTAACTGAACTACAACGACATGTTTCTTCTCGTTCAGTATGCGCGCGTGATGCACAGCATTCGACGTTTCCTTACACGGCAAGGAATACTGCAAAAACTCGAGCACCGAGCAGGTTCTTCTGGGGTTGCCTTATGGCTTCGATCACTGTTTTCTGTTCTTGATTTTCACGATTTTCAAACCCTCGACACCCCTTGGTGGACCCTCGCGTCTGGTCGAAAGGTCAGAGAATTTCTCGATACAACGCCGGGTGCACGGGTTCTGGAATGGGGCTCCGGCGCTTCAACAGTCTGGTTGGGCAAGCGCAGCTCTGAAGTCTGGTCGATTGAATCGGACAAGCAATGGGGAGACATGGTGTCTGAATCTGTTCCCTCTCACGTCCACATTGTGATGCCAGCGATTCCTCGGTCGTCGGAGCCGGGTGGCATCCGATCGCGCAGGATTGGCTTTCGGCACTTTGACTACACCCACTACGTCAACACCATCGATACCATCCCAGGCTCGTTTGACCTGATCGTTATCGATGGTCGAGCCAGGGAAGCATGCTTGGACAAAGCTCTCTCGAGGCTCTCACCTCAGGGAATAATCCTTTTCGACAACACAAATCGCCGTCGATATCGGAAAGCCCTGCGACGACATCAAAGCCACATTGACGTCAGGTCGGATACCGGTGTGACACCGATACTGATGTGGCCATCGAGAACATCGATTATTCGTTTGCGAGAAAACTACGCAGCGATGGGTTCGAGCGAACCCCTTGTGAGCACAGCTCTCTCGTAATAGGCAAGCAACCTTTCATTGTTCTTTTCCCAGGTTTTGCCGAGTACTGCCTTCCTCGCCTTTTGCGATAACTGGCGGCGAAGAACATCGTCTGTCACAAGGCGGGTCACTTTGTCACGGAAGGTTCCCCAGGTGGTGTGATCCACCAGGTACCCATCTACTCCGTCTCTAATCAGGTGGCGTTGACCACCCTTGGTGGGTGCAATGACGGGCAAGCCGGACGCATGTGCTTCTTGAATCGTTTGACCGAAGGTTTCCTCGGTTCCGCAGTGCACGAAGACATCCATGGCCGAATACGCGTTCGCAAGGTCTTCACCTGAGAGACGACCGAGGAATGTGACTGGATAGCCGGCAAATTTATCGCGGAGTTCATCCCGGTCTGGGCCATCACCCACAATGACTAACCGTGTGTGAGGAATCCCGCACAGTTCCATCATCCGACCGACTTGTTTTTCCGGAGCGAGTCGTCCCACATAACCCACAATCCGTTCTCCGTTTGGGGCGAGTGAAAGGCGAAGGTCTTTGACAGCTCTGGTTCCCTTTCTCACGGGGGTAAAAAGTTCGAGGTCTACCCCCCTGCCCCACAGCTCCACATTGTCAATTCCAATCCGGTGCAGAAAATCTTTTCCGTCTTGTGTAGGAGCGAGGCTGAGGGTTGCAGGCTTGTGAATGGCGGCAGTAATGGCCTCGAGAATGGGACCAGCGAATTCGAGACCGTAGCGTTCCATATAACCTGCGACATCGGTTTGATACACGGCGATCGAAGGAATGTCATTCTTCGCCGCATAGGCAATGGATTGACCCCCCAACCAGAAGGGGGCGGCCGCATGAATGAGGTCGGGTCGGAATCGATCAAGTGTCTGGGCAATCTGTGGAGTGGGGATGGCAACAGGAAAGCCACCCAACGGCACGAATGGGCTCGTCACGACAGGAAATCCGTGATGAGTGGATGCTTCGGACGTGGGTGCCACAATCAAAACTTCGTGGCCTTGATTCTTGAGCGTGTCGACAACCCGAAGAACGGAATTTGTCACCCCGTTGAGAGTTGGGAGGAACGACTCTGTCACGACGGCAACTCTCATCGGATAGCTCCCGCCAGAAGGCGCTCCCGACCCACCGCAA
>JBJOIK010000132.1:0-3012 GCA_046047135.1 Actinomycetota bacterium | reverse complement strand
TTCTGGTGGACGAGGGCGTCGACACCGGTGAGATTCTTGCCAGGGAGAGGGTGGCAATCCTCGAGGGTGAAGATGAGGCTGCCGTTCATGAGCGTATTAAAGTGGTGGAGAGACGTTTGCTCCTTCAGGTCCTCCATGACCTTACGTCTGCAGCAGAAAGCGGGTCATGAACTCTCTGGATCGAATCATGCCCACCCGAGCCCTGGTCTCGGTCAGTGACAAGACTGGGCTCACCGAGTTGGGCCACGCACTGATGAGCGCGGGAGTTGAGATCGTGTCAACTGGTTCAACCGCCAAGGTGTTGCGGGATGCCGGGGTGAGTGTGCGTGAGGTGAGCGAGGTTACCGGTTTTCAGGAGGCATTCGATGGTCGAGTGAAGACTCTCCATCCGAGCATTCACGGTGGCATTCTGGCTGATCGTCGCAATCCCGAACACGTCCAGGCCCTTGCGGATTTAGGCATTACCGCCATCGATTGGGTCATCGTCAACCTGTATCCGTTTGTTGAGACGCTTGATTCAGGAGCATCGGACGACGACATCATCGAACAGATTGATATCGGCGGACCTGCGATGGTCCGGGCAGCGGCCAAGAATCACCACAGCGTCGCTATCGTGGTGAATCCGGGCAGATATTCGGATCTCATCGAGCAGCTTCGCCAAGGCGGGACGACACTCGAATTTCGTCGGGAATTAGCGGCCGAGGCTTTCACTCACACTGCTCGGTATGACAGCGCTGTCTCGAGCTGGCTGACCGGGGGAGCCGCTGTTAGTTTTCACGCGTCGAAGCGAAGTGATCTTCGCTATGGCGAGAATTCTCATCAGGGTGCGGCGGTATTTGGTGCTTATCCGGCTCGACCAGGTCTCGCTCATGCGACAGTCCTTCAAGGCAAGGACATGTCCTATAACAACTACCTTGACGCGGATGCCGCTCTTCGGGCCGCCTTTGACCATGACTCTCCGGCTGTTGCGATTATCAAACATCAGAATCCCTGCGGGATTGCGACCGCTGATTCTCTTGTCGTAGCCCACCGCCTCGCCCACGAATGTGATCCGGTGTCTGCATTTGGCGGGGTGATTGCCTCAAACCGGATGATGGATGGCGAGACGGCAGCCTCCATTGCGGAGGTCTTCACCGAGGTGGTGGTGGCCCCTGGATTCACTCCCGAGGCGAGGACAGTCTTCGCTGGCAAGAACAACCTGAGAGTCGTGGAATTGCCGGAAGGATTTGAGCCTGAAGCGACTGAATGGAGGCAGATCTCTGGTGGAGTGTTGATTCAGGACTCAGATCGCCACTTCGCCCCGGCCACTCAGTGGGAGCTGGTGTCAGGAGAAATGCCAGATTCCTCAGTCATGTCATCGCTCGAGTTTGCGTGGAGAGCTGTTCGATCCGTGAAATCAAATGGGATCCTGTTGGCCCAGGGACTTGCCAGCGTCGGTATCGGTATGGGGCAAGTGAACAGAGTGGATTCGTGCCACCTGGCTGTGTCCAGAGCTGGCACACGAGCTGCCGGCAGCGTTGCCGCTTCAGATGCTTTTTTCCCTTTTGCCGATGGGCTTCAGATTCTGCTCGAGGCTGGGGTCAGAGCTGTGGTGCAGCCAGGTGGTTCAGTCCGAGACGAGGACGTCATCGCCGCGGCAAGGGCTGCGGATGTCCCGATGTTTTTCACCGGGGAGAGGCACTTTTTTCACTAAAGCGGGAGTGATCCGATCTGGTCGCCGTATTCGGTGATTCCACTATCGACGAAGCCGAGTCGGTGGAAGAAATCTCCTGGCCCTGCCTCATCTGCTGACCAGACCGCCGTGAGGGTGGAAAACCCTTGCGCTCTGGCCTCGTCTGTGGCGGCGGCAATAGCGAAACGTCCGACGCCCTGGCCTTGGGCGCTCGCTGCCACGCTCACCCGCCATACACAGCTGCGAAGTGCTTCATCAGGGTGAGATGAATCGAAATAGGCGCGAATAAAGCCAACAACGTCGCCTCCTCGCATGATGACCCGTGCCCAGGTTTTGCTGTGGTCGAGAGATGCGTCCGCATTTTCATAGGTGACCGGTGTGACGAACTGTTCTTGTCCAGGACGTAGTTCGAGTGAGTTGGCGGCAAGTGCTGTATCGGCTGAGAGTTCGCGAAGAGTGAGGTCATCCATCTAGTTAGCGTATGCCGACTTGATGAAGCATGGGGAAGTATCTTTATGTAAAGATATATAGGGGCTTCATCCCGGTTAGGCTGAGCCCGTCTCTCCATTGGATATACAGAAGGATTTTTCGTGGACAAGATCAAGGTCGAAGGCGTCGTCGTAGAGCTCGATGGCGATGAAATGACACGCATTATTTGGCAGTCGATCAAGGATCGTCTCATCCACCCCTACCTCGATGTCACGCTCGAGTACTACGACCTGGGGATTGAAAAGCGCGACGAGACTGAGGACCAAATCACCGTCGACGCTGCTCACGCGATAAAGAAGCATGGGGTGGGCGTGAAGTGTGCGACCATCACTCCGGACGAGGCTCGTGTCAAGGAGTTTGGCCTCAAGAAGATGTGGCGCAGCCCCAATGGAACCATCAGAAACATCTTGGGCGGCGTGATTTTCCGCGAACCCATCATCATCTCCAATATTCCGCGCCTTGTGCCCGGATGGAACAAGCCCATCATCGTCGGACGTCACGCCTTCGGCGATCAATACCGCGCCACCGACTTTGTGTTCGATGGGCCGGGGACTCTCACCATTAGCTTTCAGCCCAAGGATGGAGGGGAGGCTCAGAGCTTCGAGGTCTTCGAAGCTCCAGGCGGTGGCGTCGCGATGGCGATGTATAACCTGGACGACTCAATCCGCGATTTCGCGAGAGCATCGCTCAACTACGGCTTAAGCCGTGGATACCCGGTCTACCTTTCGACAAAGAACACCATTTTGAAGGCCTACGACGGTCGTTTCAAGGACTTATTCCAAGAAATTTATGACGCAGAGTTTAAGGACAAGTTTGACAAAGCAGGAATCACCTACGAGCACCGCTTGATT
>JBJOIK010000131.1:0-3018 GCA_046047135.1 Actinomycetota bacterium | reverse complement strand
AATCAGATCCCAGTCCATCTTGCCGTCGACCAGGTGGGTCGAGAGGTTGATGGACGCGAGGTTACACACCGACACGTTGTCGACGTCCTGCGGCAAGCAGATTTCGGTGCAGAGGTTGGAAAGGTGAATCGTGCCGGTGTTGTTGTTGATGGCACGGTTGTTGATCGTGTCTTTCCAGGTCAGCCAGGGGTGGCTGGTCCCCTGCAGGGACACCAGAATGGCCTTGAACTGCTCGCGGGCACCGATCTTCTTGAACATCTTGATTTCGCCTGCTTCGGCCATCTTGATGTACTCGGCGTAGCGCTTGGAGAAGGCGTCACCATAGAGCTCGTTCAGGTCGGGCACCTCGAGCGGGTCAAAGAGGTACCACGGCTCGTCGTTTTGCACACGCTTCATGAACTCGTCGGAGATCCACACTGCGGTGTTGGCGGTGCGGGTGCGGCGGTAGGGGTCACCGGAGTTCTGACGCAGGTCGAGGAACTCGGGGAAGTCCATGTGCCAGTTCTCCATGTAGAAGCACAGAGCACCAAACTTCTTTCCCCCGCGGCTCACCGCTCGCAGCACCGAGTCGATGGTGTGCATGAAAGGGATGGGGCCGGTCGAGGTGGTGTTGTTCGAGCGGATGGGCGAGCCCTGGGCGCGCAACTTGGTCACCGACAGACCAATTCCACCGGTTCCCTTGGTGAGCCACATCACGTCGCGGGTGGTCTTTGCGATGTGCTCGATGTCGTCTTGCATCTCCATCACGAAGCAGTTCGCGAGCTGCGGGTAGCTGGTACCACCGTTAACGAGGGTGGAGCCGGCAGCCAAGTACTCGAGCTTCGACATTTTCTCGTAGAAGCGCAGAGCCTGGGTGGTGGGGTCGACCTCGTTGAGGGTGAGGCCCATCGCAATACGCATCCAGAAGTACTGGGGAACTTCGAGCGGGTCTCCGTTACGACCCTTGATTCCGTAGCGGTTGTTCAGGGTGACCACACCGATGTACTTCAGCAGGTCATCGCGCTCGGGCTGGAGGGCCTCGGCGAGACGGTCGAGGTCAAACAGTTCCAACAGGCGGGTGTCGAGCAGGCCCTCTTCGACACCGCGCTTCACGTTCGCAGCAAAGTGTTGCTTGTGCAACGACAGCAGCTCTGCGTCGCTCTCGTAATCACCGAGAACACGCTTGTAGATGGTCTTGAGCAGCAGGCGTGCAGCGACAACGTCGAATGCAGGGTCATCTTTGACGTTCTGCAATGCGACCTGGATGACGGCCTCGTCGAGCTGCTGGGTGGTGATTCCATCGAACAGTGTGAGTTCGAGCTCGCTCGCGATCTGGGTGACCCACGCAATGGAATCGTCGAGTCCTTCCGCCGCCTTCTCAATCGCCAGATTGATCTTGTTGGCGTCGTACGACTCGCGACTGCCGTCGCGCTTCACCACTGAAATGGTCGTCACGGGTATCTCCTCACATTGGTGTTCGATTATTGGTATTTGCGCGTGTGCGCCAGGTCTAGGGACGCCTCTAAACCTCGATTTCGCCCCAAAATTGCTCCTAGGGGACCCTCGCAGATCGAAGAGGCTTGACCACTATATCTGCGGTTTCTGACAACGCAAGAACCCTAGATATTGTGGGCGTGTCCTCCACACTTGTGGAGAACTACGGCCCGTTTTCCACAAGGTTGTGAGTCATTTTTTCCGGCCTGGATGCCACATTTTCATTGACCACTGACACCTGGGGAAGGGGCGTAGGCTGACAAGGCTGTGAACAGATATCGGGACTTGTTGACAACTCCGGGAGTGGCTCGGATTATTGCGGCACAACTCGTAGCCCGTCTTCCCTCCGGAATGATTTCGCTGGCCTATCTGATTCACGTGGAGCGCATCTTTGACTCCTACGGTCAAGCAGGACTCGTCTTAGCGGCCACATCATTCGGACAAGCGGTCGCCGGCCCCCTCACCAGCAGGTGGATGGGGCGCTGGGGGATGCGCCCCGTCATCGCGCTCACGCTCATCGTGTCGTTGATCAGCATGGGTGCTGTCGCGTTTGTGCCAATGGCCCTGGGTGGCTACATGTTCTTCGGACTACTCGGCGGACTCTCCACACCTCCCATCCAGCCCGCCGTGCGCACCATCTACCCCAAAATGGTCAATTCCCGGCAGCTCACTCCCCTGTTTTCTCTCGACGCTTCAGCCCAAGAAATCATTTGGATTGCCGGCCCGGTGATCACGACTTTTCTCGCCATTCAAATAGCTCCACCCGTCGCGATCTCGGTGGCTGGCCTGTTCCTTTTGGGTGGAGGGGTGTGGTTTTTGGCCTCCCCTGAAGTGGGAAGCGTGCGCATCCCTCCCAGCAGGAGACGACTGGGCTCCGTGCTTTCCAACGGAGCCGTCCTTCTCTCCACCGTGGTGGGTTTCCTCCTCATCGGGTCCGCCGCAGCGGTGGAAGTCGCCGTAGTGTCCGTCTTTGGTGACGAGGGCGCGGAAGCCGGGATATTGCTCTCAATGTGGGCCATCGCCTCGCTCATCGGTGGCCTCGGCCTTGGCGGAATCCCCATCGGGCCCTGGGCGATGACCACCCGAATGGTGATTGTGGCGGTGGGAATGTTGCTTGCCATGGCAAGCACCAATTTCTGGTGGTTACTCTTTAGCCTCGCCATTGCAGGCGCTGGGATTGCCCCCGCGTTGGCGGTGATGTTCGCGATTGTGTCTGCGAGTGTGAAATTCTCGGAAACTGCAGAGGCCTATGGCTGGGTCGGATCGGGTCAGCTCATCGGCGCCGCACTGGGCTCGGCAGTAGCCGGCTTCGCGATTGACGCATTTGGCTCGTTCGGAGGCTTCACCACCGCCTTGGTGTTTGCGACGGTGGGCACCGTCGTCGCCGCCCTGTCTACCCGCGCCCACCCCGATTTGCGCGACCGCGATGCGTCGCCCATTCCCGACACCGAACCCGTGACAACCGTGCGACCAGTTGGTTAGCGTAGAGCGATGACCGTCATTGAACTTCCTCGGCTGCACTGGGGCGACCCGTCGAGCAATCGA
>JBJOIK010000130.1:0-3029 GCA_046047135.1 Actinomycetota bacterium | reverse complement strand
GAACCCACAAAGCCTGGTAAAAGGGTGCGCCTGCGAAGCATCATCCTTTCCGGTGCGCTCACCCTGATACTGCTGGCCGCTGTCCTGGTTTCAGCAATCACCGGTCAGCTACAGGTTGCTGCCACAGACGTTGTGGGAGTTCTGCTCGGCTGGCTCGGACTCGATACCCCACTAGCGCCCACAGATCCGGTCGTTGAAGCAACTCTCGAAGTGGTCAGGTTCCCCAGAATCGTGATGGCACTGGCTGTGGGAGCAGCGCTTGCCGTCGCTGGAGCTCTGATGCAGGCAGTCTTTGGAAACCCGCTCGCTGAACCAGGGGTGGTAGGCGTCTCGTCAGGCGCAGCTCTAGGAGCCTCAACTGCGATCGTTTTTGGAATTGCGGCCGGTGGCGGAGGGGTGGCGTTGCTTGCATTCCTCGGAGGATTGGGTGCGACCTTGTTGGTCTATGCAGTGGCCAGGGCAGGTGGTCGTACTGAAGTGGTGACACTGTTACTGACGGGTATAGCAATCAATGCTTTCGCCCAGGCTGGGCTCGCCTTTGTTCTTTATGTGGCCGATACAGCTAGTCGTGAGCAGATTGTCTTTTGGCAACTCGGTTCACTAGCAGGCTCCGTGTGGTCTGAGGTTCTGATTGTTCTCCCGGTTCTCGCGGTCGGCACTGTGGTGGCGGTCTTGTTGGGATCGAAACTCGATCTTCTTTCTCTCGGGGAGCGCAACGCCCGACATCTCGGTGTCGATGTCGAACAACTCAGAATCATCTCGATCATCCTGGTCGCTCTGCTGACCGGTGTGGCGGTTGCATTTGCGGGAATTATTGCCTTTGTCGGACTCGTTGTCCCCCACATCATTCGGATGGCCCTTGGTCCCGCACATAAAGGACTGCTGGTTGCGAGCGCTGTGGGTGGCGGAGCACTTCTTGCTATCGCTGACTTACTCACAAGGACTTTGGTCGAAGGGGCTGATCTTCCGATAGGCATGCTCACCGCCCTGGTCGGTGGACCATTCTTTTTTGGACTTTTGTACCAGCAGCGTCGACGCAGCGGGGGGTGGGCATAGTGACACAACCTCTTGCACAACTCGACTCAGTGGGTCTAGCGCTTGATGGACGAGCGATTATCAAGAATGTCTCGCTTGAAGTGTTCCCCGGTGAAGTGTTGGCGCTGGTGGGGCCCAACGGAGCCGGGAAATCCTCCGTTCTTTCTGTACTCTCTGGGGATATCCCCCCCACAGCGGGAACGGCGACGCTGGCAGGCAAAGACGTCACAAAGTATCGACCCGATGAAGCGTCTCGCCTGCGGAGCGTGCTCTTGCAGGCGAACCAGGTTTCTTTCCCTTTCACTGTGTGGGAAGTAGTCGAGATGGGGAGGGCGCCGTGGGCGAGAACCCATGCAATTGCTGAAGACGACGAAGCCATTGAATCCGCACTGCACCACGCCGACGTGGGCCATCTCCGCGAACGCCGATTCAACCAACTTTCTGGAGGCGAGCGAGCACGAGTATCTCTTGCTCGAGTGCTCGCACAGAACACTCCCCTCGTGTTACTCGATGAGCCCACCGCGGCACTCGACTTGAAGCATCAGGAATCCGTCATGAGCACTATTCGCTCTCTCGCCGATGGAGGCAAAGCAATGGTCGTCGTGGTCCATGATTTGTCGGTAGCGGCAGGGTATGCCGACCGAGTGGCGATGGTGTCGGCAGGAAAGATTGACGCAATCGGGAAACCGTCTGAGGTGATTGTCGCTGACCGGGTTAGCCGCGTGTATGGCGTGGAGGTTGAGATTACCCACGTGGGTAGTCCACCCAGACCTATCGTTCTTCCAAAACGCTAGGCCTTCAGATCATCAAACTCGCTTTTCTTCATCATGTATTTGGCGATGTAAGGACACACAGGCCGGACCCGATATTGTCCTTCAGCTCGGATAGCCTCCAGCGTTCCCTTGGTGAGCGGAACACCGAGCCCTTCACCACGCTTGTGAAGGGGGACCTCTGCCCGAACGAGTATCAAGGTGTCACCCTCCACGTGGTACTCAATTTCGCCAAGAAATTCATCTCCATCGAGGAGGACGTAGCGACTGTTGTCCGGTTCGTGAACGATATCCATATGACAAGGCTAGTGAGTGTGCTTCGACACGGCCTCGGCCATAGCTTCCACAATCTTCTCGAGGATGTGGCGGGGGGTGGCGAGCATGAGGCGCAGATGGCCAACACCCGCTTCGCCGCATAATGCCCCGTCGGTCAGGCCCACTTTCGCCTCGTCTGAGAAGAACTGGGCATAGGTGCGACCCCCGGTGATGTCACCGAGTCCCCTGGCATCGAGCCAGGCGATATAAGTTCCCTCTGGCTCCCGATAGGTCACCTGGGGTAAGCGCTTTGCTAAGAGGTCACCTAATGCGGCGCGGTTGTGATCGATATAGCTGAGCACCTCATCCAGCCAAGGCCCACCCTCCCTATAGGCGGCGGTGTTGGCCATGACACCCGGTGTCGCTGCACCATGGGAGACGATGAACGAGATGTCCTTCATCATTTGCTGGTGAGCATCGTTTGACACGATGAGCTGCGCACACTTCAGACCAGGGATATTCCATGCTTTGGATGCCGACGTGGCCGTCAGAGTATGGGCTGCGGTGGTGTCATTCAGTGATGCATACGGTATGTGAGTATGACCCTCGAACGTGATGGGCGCGTGTATTTCATCAGAAAAAACCAGGCCCCTATGTTTTTCCACCACATCAGCTAACGCAAGTAGTTCGCCCCTGTCATAGACGCGGCCCAGCGGATTGTGCGGATTACACAGAATCAGGACGTGGGCGCCTTGTTCGAAAGCACGCGCAATTCCCTCGAGGTCCATTTCGGCGCGTCCGTCTCTCCCCTCCACCATCGGAACTTGGATGATTTCTCGGCCACGCAATGGTGTCAAAGTGAGGAAAGGCATATAGGCAGGAGTGGGGAGAATGACGGGCGTCCCTGGTGTGGCGAAGCGCTCCAGAACAACGTCGTAGGCGCTCAGCACATCAGCGGTGGGATAAATG
>JBJOIK010000129.1:0-3119 GCA_046047135.1 Actinomycetota bacterium | reverse complement strand
GGGGGTGTGGGCAGGTCATCCTCCAGCACATCAGAGGCAATCCAGCGAATGATCCTCGGTCGATGATCCCGGCTGACGCGAGAAACTCTCTCTCGTTCTCCTCGCGCCAGGGCTGCCGGTGATGCGTCTACCGCGGTCACGTCAAATCCTTCTTCGGCCAGCCACAGCGCATCAGCGCCCTCGCCGCACCCGACCTCCAACGCGGTCCCCTTGGCTACGCCCTCCAAGGAATCACTCAGGGTGGGGTTGACTCTCCCACTCCACATCTCGCCGGCCGAGTAGCGGGCCTCCCACATCCGGACACGATCCGACTGCCAGGAGCGAGCAAGCTTCTTCATTTTTAGGTGTCGCCACCACCAGAAGAGCCTGAAACTCAATCCCATCAGGGGTGTGAGAATCCCAGCGTCGAACTCCAGTTCGTCCGTCAACACTGTCGGACCGTGACCGCTTGGACTCAGGTGCATGCGGTGGCGAAACGTCGATACTGTCGCCAGTGCTCCGGTGAGACCTCGACCGTTGTCGAGGAAGGTGCGCTCCGTGCCGGCGCTTGTGGTCACCGGGTTGATTTCTTGCGTACCCAGTGGAAGAAAACCCAACGCATAAGCACTCACCACATAGCTGTGTCCCGATACATAGCGCTCAGGAAAAACTCTGGGGGACAGAGGGCGAAACCGAAGGAAAGGAGCCGATACCCTCCGGAAGACATCCGGGTTGTGCAGCGCCCTGAAGGCTTCGCTGACGGTGCAATGCAGTTCGACCTGCAGGGAAAACTTCATGGGCGAGGGTCTCCAACGTGTCTTCAGGAAAAGTGGCTAGTCTCCACACTATGAGAGCACTCTTGAATGGAACTGTTATTGCCGAGGCCCCAGAATCCGATCTAGTGAAGATTGAGGGTAATTGGTACTTCCCACTCGCGTCGGTGAATCAGGAATTCATGACCAAGAGTCCTACTCCCTATGTATGTCCGTGGAAAGGCGAATGCCAGTACTTCACCGTCACAGTGGCAGGCCAGTCTTATCCAGATCGTGCGTGGTCGTATCCACACCTTCGCCCCGGGGCAGTGGAGCGCGTGGGTAGGGATTTTGCCGGCTTTGTGGCGTTTTGGAAAGAAGTGACCGTCGAGCCCTAGGTTCTTGGTGCCCAGGTAATCAGGTACGCGGAGTTGAATCGGCGATCACACTTCGCGCAGGAGACCGGCTTACCCGGTTTTCGAAACCTGATGATTTCGTGACCTTCCGGGCACCGCCCTACCCAGCGCGCGTGCTCATGAGCAGGGGACACGGTATGGGTTCTGCCGCCGACATATCCGATATCGCGGGAAATTGACTTCCACCTGGGCCCGTGAGCGGCTCTCGCCCCCGCGAGTGCGTGAGCAATTTCATGAAGCAGAACCTGTGTCACCTCGTCCTCACTCGCCTGTGCTGTGAGGTGGCGGGACACGGTGATGCGTCTCTTTCGATGGTCGCATTGACCAAGCCTGGTGGTGGCTCGATCGAAGAGGAAGTGCCAGTCTCCATCGAGGCGGTGTAGGGCAAAAAGGCGTTTGGCTTCCGCTTCAATCCAGACTGTGTCGGCCACCAGCTCAGGGTAGCGTGGTGATGACGGGCGATCCGAAGTTATCCCCAGTGCCCTACTGACGTGGGGACCCCTCTGAGACTAGACAAATCGTTATCAAACCGTTTATGCTAGAGGTTTGCTTCCCTGACTTCTTGTGACGTCATATTGCGGTCGTTACGAGAGCCCCGAGAATAGCGGCGGGGTGAACTCTTTGTGCTGAGTTCCAGCGGCGGCGTCTGGTTCGGTTTGGTCACCCACGATGAGGCTCCCTGAGTGAGCCCTGGAGGTTAATTCTCTTGGCTGTTGCACGTTCTGCATCTACAACTTCTGCCAAGAACGGTCGAGTCGCCCAGCGGCTCTCGTTCGCCAAAATCAACGACACCCTCGAGGTCCCGGATCTGCTTGCGTTGCAGACCGAGAGCTTTGAGTGGCTTGTTGGGTCCCCTGTCTGGAAGAAACGCGTAGCCGAGGCGAAAGCCCAGGGTTTGCCCGTTGTCTCCGAGCGCAGCGGACTCCAGGAAATCTTCGAAGAGATTTCTCCGATCGAGGACACCTCGGAAACGATGCAGCTGTCGTTTGCGAACCCTTACCTCGAGGAAGAGAAGTATTCGATCGACGAGTGCAAGGAGCGCGGCAAGACCTATGCCGCCCCGCTCTATGTCGAGGCCGAGTTCATGAACCACCAAACCGGTGAGATTAAGACCCAGACCGTCTTCATGGGGGACTTCCCCCTGATGACTGAAAAGGGAACCTTCATCATCAATGGCACCGAGCGCGTCGTCGTGTCTCAGCTGGTCCGCAGCCCCGGCGTGTATTTCGAGAGCGCACTGGACAAGCTCAGCGACAAGGAAATCCACTCGGTCCGCGTGATTCCGAGCCGTGGAGCATGGCTGGAGTTTGAGGTCGACAAGCGTGACCAGGTCGGCGTTCGTATCGATCGCAAGCGCAAGCAGTCCGTGACAGTTTTCCTTAAGGCTCTCGGAATGACGTCGGAGGAGATCGCGAAGCACTTCGCTGGTTTCTCCTCCATCCTTGACGCTCTTGAGAAGGACACCATCCTCACCAAGGAGGAAGCCCTCAAGGACATTTACCGGAAGCTCCGTCCGGGCGAGCAAGTCGCGGCGGAAGCTGCCCGCTTGCTGTTGGACAACTTCTATTTCAATGCCAAACGCTATGACCTGGCAAAGGTGGGTCGCTACAAGATCAACCGGAAGCTTGGCATCGAGCTTCCTTTGGACACCACGGTGCTCACCATCGAGGACATCGTGGCGACCATTAAGTACTTGGTGGCTCTGCACGATGGCCGCACCCACATCGAGGGCACCCGCTCGGGCAAGAAGGTGGACATTCGTTTAGACGTGGACGACATTGACCACTTCGGTAACCGTCGTATTCGCGCCGTGGGTGAGCTGATTCAAAACCAGGTCCGCACGGGTCTGTCCCGCATGGAACGCGTTGTTCGCGAGCGTATGACCACTCAGGACATTGAGGCGATCACTCCTCAGACGCTTATTAATGTTCGTCCCGTGGTGGCAGCTATTAAGGAGTTCTTCGGAACCAGC
>JBJOIK010000128.1:0-3123 GCA_046047135.1 Actinomycetota bacterium | reverse complement strand
CTCGGTCTGCACGGTGTTCTACGCATGGTGGCCAGAGATGCCGATCCTTTTGCGGTCCCGATTGCCACGATGTTAAATGGACTCGGAATCGCGATGATTCACCGGCTCGATATCGCAGCAGGCTCCAGTGGATGGGATGCTGCGGGGGTTCGTCAGATGGCGTGGACCGCGGTCGCCCTTTCGATTGCAATTGGTGTTCTTCTCGTGGTGAAGAATTACAGGGTTTTGCTGCGGTACCGATACCTAGCAATGTTGGCCGGGGTCATCTTGTTGACGATGCCGCTATGGCCGGTGATTGGCCGGACAGTCAACGGAGCAACCCTCTGGGTAGAGATCGGGTCCATGACGTTCCAGCCCGGTGAGATTGCAAAGATAGCGCTCGCCGTGTTCTTTGCGGGTTACCTCATGACCGCTAGGGAAAGCCTCCAAAAAGTGGGCACCACCTTCGCTGGAATTAGGTGGCCGAGGGTGCGGGATTTGGGTCCGCTGCTTATCGTGTGGCTCGTGGCCATGGCGGTGCTGGTGTTCCAGCGCGACCTTGGAACGTCACTGCTGTATTTCGGTCTATTCCTCGCCATGCTCTACATCGCGACCAACCGACTTCTTTGGTTAGGAATTGGGGGCGGTCTCTTCATCGCAGGTGCCGCCTTCGCGGCCTCTCGGCTGGGATATGTCCAGGGGCGATTACAGGGATGGCTCGATTCGTTCAATCAAGAGGTGTATGAGGCGGTAGGCGGTTCATACCAACTCGTTCAGGGCCTCTTTGGTTTTGCCGAGGGCGGATTCATCGGGGAGGGTTTGGGATCCGGCCAGCCAGATTTTGTCCCTCTCGCGAATTCTGATTACATCGTCGCCGCAATCGGGGAAGAGCTAGGAATCTTTGGAGTCTTTGCGCTCTTGGTCCTCTATCTGCTTCTGGTCAGTCGTGGCCTTCGCGTTGGTTTCATAGGACAGGACGATTTTGGGCGACTGCTGGCTTCAGGTCTCGGATTCGTCATCGCGCTGCAAGTTTTCGTGGTCATCGGCGGCATCACCCGGGTCATACCGGTGACTGGCCTTACTACCCCTTTCTTGGCAGCAGGTGGATCCTCACTGGTAGCGAACTGGATTATCGTCGCCTTGCTCCTTCGGCTCAGCGATGAAGCACGCGCCACGGTAAGAGCGGACGCGGGGGTCAAAGCATGATCACCCCGTTGAGAAGAATCGGACTCGCCGTAGTGGCGATGTTCATTACCTTGTTTCTCTCCGCGAGCTACATCCAAGTGGTGGCGAGCGAAGATATAGCCAACGACGATCGAAACGTCCGGAAACTGTATGAAAGCTTCTCCGCCGAACGCGGCCAGATTCTGGCAGGTGGAATTCCCATCGCCACCTCCATTCCGGTCGATAACCAGTTCAAGTTCCTGAGGACATACCCATTCGATGAGGTCTATGCGCCCGTCGTCGGGTACTACACGCTCAATCAAGGAAACGCAGGAATCGAAAGTGCCCTGAACCCGGTGCTGACTGGACGCGCTAACTCACAAATTTTGGAGCAGCTGACGGCACTGGTGACGGGCTCGACCCCGGAGGGAGCGAGCGTTCAGTTGACTCTTGACCCGCAGCTCCAGCAGCTCGCATTCGATGCCCTCGGTGATAGGCAAGGCGCGATTATCGCTATGGAGCCCTCGAGCGGTCGCATCCTGGCCATGGTCTCTACCCCCTCGTATGACCCTAATCGGCTCGCCTCCCACTCCACCTCGTCGGTGCTGGAGGCCTATAACGAGCTATCGGAAGACCCCGGTAACCCGCTCGCCAATAGGGCTATCGCTGGAGATCAGTACTTCCCAGGCTCTGTATTCAAAGTTCTCATGACCGCTGCCGCACTGGAGTCAGGTAACTTCACAGCGCAAAGTGAATTCCCAAACCTTCCCGAACTTCAATTGCCTTTGAGCTCTGACGTGATTCGAAACTCGGGAGGCCGACTCTGTGGTGCGGGAGAAAATGTCACCCTGGAAGATGCCTTCAGGTTGAGTTGCAATATTCCCTATGCGGAACTCGGTCTTGAGCTCGGTGAAAACGCGATTGGATCCTTGGCTGACAATTTCGGTTTCGGAGCCACCCTCGAGATACCGCTCGCGGTTACCCCCAGCAATTTCCCGAGGGGACTCGATGAGGCGCAATTGATGTTGAGCTCATTTGGCCAGTTCGACGTGAGGGTCACCCCGCTTCAAGTTGCCATGGTGAGTGCCGCTGTGGCCAACGAGGGAAACCTGATGAAACCGAACATGGTCGAAGAAATCATTGCCCCCAATCTTCGAGTCGTGCAGTCTTATGAGCCCTCGGTCTATTCACGCCCCATTAGTCCTTCTACTGCGAGGGAATTGACCCGCATGATGGTGCTCAATGTCGACCAGGGTGTCGCAAATGCGGCAGCCATTTCAGGCATTAGCGTCGCTGGAAAGACCGGCACAGCGGAAACAGGAATTGGAAATGGGCGCACCTTCTGGTTTACCGGCTTTGCACCCGCAGAGTCCCCCGAGGTTGTGGTTGCCGTGGTCGTCGAGGGCGACCGCTCTGAGGGAACAGCAAATGCGCTGGCAGCCCCACTCGCCAAAATCATCATGGAAGCGGTGGTGAAGAAATGAGACCCACCGCTGGACAGGTATTTGGCTCCCGATACGAACTAGTGTCTCGCATTGCCATCGGTGGTATGGGCGAAGTATGGAAAGCCAACGACTCCGTCATCGGCCGGACTGTGGCCATCAAGATTTTGAAAGACGAGTACATGGGCGATGCGGGTTTCCGCGAGCGATTCCGCGCGGAAGCCAGGCACGCAGCGCTGGTGAACCATGAGGGGATTGCGAACGTCTTTGATTATGGCGAGGAAGAAGGCAATGCCTTCTTGGTGATGGAGCTTGTCCCTGGTGAGGCTTTGAGTAGCATCCTGGAGCGAGAGAAAATCCTTCCCGCGAGCAGAGTGCTCAATATTGTCGCGCAAACTGCCTCAGCGCTGCACGCTGCCCACCAAGCAGGTCTGGTTCACCGGGATATCAAGCCGGGGAACCTCCTGATCACCCCCGATGGCACCGTAAAGATAACGGACTTCGGTATTGCCCGACTCGCTGACCAGGTGCCGTTGAC
>JBJOIK010000127.1:0-3125 GCA_046047135.1 Actinomycetota bacterium | reverse complement strand
AAGGGACATTTGGAGAAATTCATTGACGCATTGCCGAAGGAAAACCCTCGAGAAGATCTCCTCAAGAGAGCGGGGGCCTAGACCATGCAGATGGATGAGCACACCCCGTTATTTGCGATTACCGCTGCAGCCGAGCTAGCCGGGATGCATCCGCAAACACTTCGGCAGTATGACCGGATGGGTTTGGTGAGTCCGACCCGCACGGCCGGCCGCACCAGGCGTTACTCCATGAAGGACGTAGTGCAATTACGCGAAATCGCTCGCTTGAGTGCCGAGGGTCTGAACCTCGAGGGGATCAGAAGAATTCTCGAACTCGAGTCTGAAAACGATGCTCTTCGCACCCGGGTGAGGAATTTGGAAGCAACACTCGCCGACGAGTTGTTGCAGAAGTCAGGGCGCCGGGTTTTTGCCGCGGGAGCAGAGGGGGACGTGATTCCACTTCGCGCTGGTGAGCGAGCAAAGAAACCAAATCAGCTAGTCGTGTGGAATCCGTTTGGATTTGGTTCGACGCGGGGAATAGAGAAGTAGGGAGGACATCGTGGCAGATAACACTCAGAACTCTCAGGCAGAGAGCGCCCTGAAGCAATACGGAGTCAACCTGACTGATATCGCGAGGGAGGGCAAGCTCGATCCTGTTATTGGTAGAGATTCCGAGATTCGTCGCGTCTCCCAGGTGCTAACCCGTCGAACCAAGAACAACCCCGTGTTGATTGGGGAACCAGGTGTGGGAAAGACTGCCGTGGTCGAGGGTCTCGCACAGCGGATTGTGGCAGGCGATGTGGCTGATTCCCTCAAGGGGAAGCAGTTGATTTCACTCGACATGGCTGCCCTGGTCGCCGGTGCAAAATATCGCGGCGAATTTGAGGAGCGCCTCAAAGCTGTGCTGAAAGAGATTAACGACGCCGAAGGGGAGATCATCACTTTCGTTGATGAGCTTCACACCCTGATGGGTGCGGGAGGCGGAGAAGGATCGGTCGCCGCAGCTAACATGCTCAAGCCGATGCTTGCCCGAGGTGAGTTGCGGTTAATTGGTGCCACCACCCTCAACGAATACCGCGAATACATCGAGAAGGACGCCGCACTGGAGCGCCGTTTCCAGCAGGTCTTTGTCGGTGAGCCGAGCGTGGAGGACACGGTCGCTATTTTGCGTGGGCTGAAAGAGCGTTACGAAGCGCACCACAAGGTAGTGATTGCCGACAGCGCCCTGGTTGCTGCTGCCACCCTCTCCAACCGTTACATCACCGCCCGCCAGCTCCCAGACAAAGCGATCGACCTCATCGATGAGGCGGCGAGCCGTCTCAAGATGGAAATTGAATCCTCCCCTGTTGAGATTGACGAGCTTCGCCGAAGCGTGGACCGCATGCGAATCGAGGAACTAGCGCTCAAGAAGGAAAAAGACGATGCGTCAAAGGAGCGCCTGGGCAAGCTTCGAGAGGACTTGGAGGAGAAGACCAAGGAGCTCGACGCCCTTCAGGAGCGCTGGGCCGCCGAGAAGGCTTCACTCCAGGATGTGGGAGAGCTGAAGACGAAGCTCAATGATGCTCGCATCGAACTGGATCGCGCGATGCGAGAAGGCGATTACCAGCAGGCTTCAAAGCTGAATTACGAAATCATTCCGGGAATTGAAGAAGCCATCCAGAAGGCGGAAACCGCGGAGCGCAGCGATGACCGGATGGTCAATGATCAGGTCACCGATGAGGACATCGCCGCAGTGGTAGCAGCGTGGACAGGGATTCCAGTCGACAAACTTACGCAGGGAGAAACTGAACGCCTGTTGCACCTCGAGGCCGAACTAGCCAGGCGCTTAGTGGGTCAAAAGGACGCGGTTCGGGCAGTGAGTGAGGCAGTCCGTCGTACCAGGGCAGGGTTGAGTGACCCTGGGCGACCTACAGGGTCGTTCCTCTTCCTTGGCCCCACCGGTGTCGGCAAGACGGAACTTGCTAAAGCTCTCGCGGACTACCTTTTTGATGACGAAAAAGCTTTGGTTCGCATCGATATGAGCGAGTATGGCGAGAAATTCGCGGTCTCACGGCTCATCGGAGCTCCTCCCGGTTATGTCGGATATGAGCAGGGCGGACAGCTCACGGAAGCAGTTCGCCGCCGCCCCTATTCGGTGATTCTGTTGGATGAGGTCGAGAAAGCACATCCCGAAGTCTTCGATCTTCTTCTTCAGGTGCTCGACGATGGTCGCTTGACGGATGGCCAAGGAAGGACGGTGGATTTCAGAAACACAATCCTGATCTTGACATCAAACCTGGGCTCATCATTCCTGATCGAGGAAGGACCCTCGTGGGAGGAAAAGGTTGACGCTGTTCGCCACGAAGTTCGCCGCGCCTTCAAGCCGGAGTTTGTCAACCGTTTGGACGACATCGTCGTCTTCTCGACGCTCACTAGCGAAGACTTGGGCCAGATTGTTGAAATTACGGTGGATCGACTTCAAAAGCGACTCGGTGATCGCCGGCTCGATCTCGCGGTCACCCCTGCCGCCAGATTGTGGTTGGCAGATAACGGGTATGACCCTGTCTATGGGGCACGGCCGCTGCGTCGTCTGATGCAAAAAGAAATCGATGACAAACTCGCCAAGGCGTTATTGGCGGGAGAAATTCATGACGGCGACACCGTGAAAGTCGACCTCGCAGAGGACAAAGTGGGTTTGATAGTGGAGAGATTTACTCTGGAATAGATTCCGACGTGAGAGCGTTATTCCCCGTGAGACCCCGGCCGAAAGGATCCCATGAGCCATACCCACGATCCCCACGAGTTTGAGCTGACACCCGCGCTGGAGAATCGGTGGAGCCCACGGGCTTTCTCAAGAACTGAAGCGCTCGATTCGACTCGATTGGGACCACTTTTTGAGGCAGCCAGGTGGTCGCCCTCGTCGGGCAATTCACAACCCTGGTCCTTTGTGGTCGGTTTCCGGGGTGACAGTGTTTTCAACACCATTGTGGCGTCGATGGCCGAGGGGAATCAGGTGTGGGCTCAACACGCTGCCGTAGTCGTAGCCAACATCGCCACACTGGTGGATTCAGAAGGCAAACCACAATCCCACGCCATCTATGACTTAGGCCAGGCTGTGGCTCATTTCAGTACACAAGCAACCGCGAATGGTTTGATGGTCCATCAGA
>JBJOIK010000126.1:0-3137 GCA_046047135.1 Actinomycetota bacterium | reverse complement strand
AAACTCGCGATGGAGCCTGAATTCAAAGATCGCCAAGCGCGCACCATCGAGGGCGCCCAGATCCTGGCCAAGCGCCTCACAGAGGAAGACTCACAGGCCGCCGGTGTCGATGTCCTCACCGGCGGCACCGATGTTCACCTGGCGCTCGTTGACCTCCGAAACTCCCCCGTTGATGGGCAGCAAGCAGAGGACTTGCTCCACCACGTGGGTATCACGGTGAACCGCAACGCGGTGCCTTTCGACCCGAGGCCGCCCATGGTGACCTCGGGGGTTCGAATTGGAACCCCAGCGCTTGCCACCAGAGGGTTTGGTGCGACTGAGTTCACCGAGGTGGCAGACATCATTGCTCACACCCTGATGCCCAATCCTGATGTCGCTTCACTCCAGGCCCGCGTCGAGGCCCTCACCAGTGAGTGGCCACTGTATCCAGAGCTTTCCTAGGGGAGTCGATGACCGCGATTTCACTCGATGGCCTCGCCACCGCGGCGACCATCAAGGCCGAAATCGCCGACCAGGTTAGAGTGCTTTCTGAAGTCGGTGTCACTCCCGGTCTTGGAACCATCCTGGTCGGAGACGATCCGGGATCGCAGTGGTATGTCGCTGGCAAACATAAAGATTGCCAGGACGTGGGCATCGAGTCGTACCGACGTGACCTACCGGCTAGCGCAACCCAGGCAGACGTTCTCGCTGCGATCGATGAGTTTAATGATCACCCCGGCGTCACCGGGTACATCGTGCAACTTCCTTTGCCTGACCACCTTGACCAGGACGAGATTCTGGAGCGCATCGACCCGGGCAAGGATGCCGATGGCCTGCATCCAATGAACCTCGGTCGCCTTGTGAATCAGGTTTCCGGTGACATTGAATCACCCCTGCCCTGCACCCCGCTTGGCATTGTGGAGTTGGTGAGCCGGCACGGGATTTCCTGGGAAGGAAAGCACGTCGTGGTGTTGGGCAGAGGTGTCACCGTGGGGAGACCCATCGGTCTGTTGCTGACCAGAAAAGGAATCGATGCGACTGTCACCTTGACTCACACCAAGACTCAGAATCTCGCAGACCTGGTCTCGAGCGCGGATGTGGTGGTCGCAGCAGCGGGTGTTGCCGGAATCGTGACCAAAGACATGGTCAAACCAGGCGCTGTCGTTCTCGACGTGGGTGTGAGTAGAAAAATGTCCGGGTCTAAAGCGTCTGTCGTGGGAGATGTTGACGAGGGTGTCTGGAAAGTCGCCGGATATGTCTCACCTAACCCTGGCGGAGTGGGACCCATGACCAGGGCTCTTCTGCTTCGTAACGTTGTCGAGATTGCACAGAGAGGTGTGGCGAGCCGTGGCTAAGTTGTATTTCCGATACGGGGCGATGAATTCAGGAAAATCGACCGCACTTCTCCAAGCTGCCCACAATTACGAAGAACGCGGACAGCGGGTCATTCTTGCCAAGCCCATGATCGACACCAAAGGTGACCGCACTATCGTCTCCAGGCTCGGTGTTGCCAGAGAAGTGGACCTGATCATCGGTCCTTCAACTGACCTCGTCAACCTGATTGATAACGAAGCTGCAGCACTCCAGAAGAAGACGGGTGACACCATTGCGTGTGTTCTTGTCGATGAATCGCAGTTCCTCTCTCCGCGCCAGGTCGATGACCTGTTTATCATCGCGATTAGGCGCAACATCCCGGTCCTGGCTTATGGAATCAGGACCGACTTCCAGACCGTGGCATTCCCGGGGTCGAGAAGGCTCTTGGAAATCGCCCACTCGCTGGAGGAGCTCAAAACAATCTGTCGTTGCGGCAGGAAAGCTGTCTTCAACACCAGGAAAATCGGTGGACAGTTCGTCTTTGATGGGGCTCAAGTCGCGATCGATGTGGGCGATGTCACGTACGAGTCTCTGTGTGGTGAGTGTTACCTCAACGAGAGTGGGGGCCGACTGGCTAGCGGTTATGTTCCCAAAGAAGTCATCCACGAGCTTGCGGAGCCCGACCCAGATTTCAGTTAGTGGTCGGGGTGACAGGATTTGAACCTGCGACCTCGTCGTCCCGAACGACGCGCGCTACCAAGCTGCGCCACACCCCGTGATGCAATTGTGCCCCGTGAGGCAAGCCCCAACTTTACCTGAAATCCTGACCCACGAGAGTGACCAGGACTGCCTCCGGTGGGCAAAAAAGCCGCACCGGTGCAAAGATGCTGGTTCCCAACCCAGCAGAGACATTCAAGTAGCAGGACTTGTTGGCATGTGTCCACACGTGTGTTCCTGATGCCATCGAGGTCGGCAAATCACAATTTGTGGTCAGCGCCATTCCTCCGGGAAGACACACCTGGCCTCCGTGGGTGTGGCCGGCCATGATGAGTTCGGTGCCCTGGTTGACTAGGGCATTCAAAACTCTTCGGTAGGGCGCGTGGGTTACCCCGATGGTGGTGGTCGATCCTCCCTCAGAATCGGGGTGGCTCTCCCGCATCTGCTCCACGATGCCCGGAAGCGAATCAAGGTCGTCGAGTCCGTAATGGGCGTCTCCGACCCCAACCCACTCCAGATGATTCCCCTTGAGAGTCATGCTGGTTGCGGCGTTATCAATATCGCTCCAGCCGAGTGTTGAATACAGGGCTTTCAGGCCCTCGAAATCCAGGGGCGTTGAGCGTGACTCGTCATGGACTTTCGATGGCTCCACAAGGTAGGAGAAGGGGTTTTTGGGTCGAGGTGCCACCTTGTCGTTGGACCCATGAACTACGACCCCTGGCACTCCTCGAAGAGGCAGGAGTGCTTCGGTGAGGGCTGAGAGTCCGTCCGGGTGACCCAGGAAATCACCGGTTCCGACCACCACATCGGGTCGAAGATCGCCTAGCGATCGAACCCATGTGATAAGCCCGCTGTTCCAGGGAGCCATGTGGAGGTCGCTGAGATGCAAAACCCGAAGTGGTTCGCTTCCAGGGTCCAAAATAGGCAAGGTCTCGCGGCGAACGGTGAACTTCTCACGTTCGACGAGGGCACCGTATGCTCCTGCTGCCAGCGTCAGAGCGCCCAGTCCCGCCAGTGCTAGACCTGACTTGGAAACCATTAGTCGAGCAAGAGATCTTCTTCGGGAGCCGGCAAGACCCCACAGGACACCTGCATTTGAACGGCAACATAGTTCCATACCTGGGTGC
>JBJOIK010000125.1:0-3154 GCA_046047135.1 Actinomycetota bacterium | reverse complement strand
TGTTGGACTGCAGCTGCCCTACAAAATGCCACGTGAGATCCAAATCCGCGCAGTCGTCGTGTTTGGCAACGGCCTCTTGATGCCGATTTTCTCCGACGTGTCGAACACCGAGTGAATAGAGCTGCCTGACCAGGGAGGCGGGGTGAAACTTGGTGACGACCACCGTGGTCACCTCGCTCGGAGAGCGCCCATGAGTCTCGCAGGCTACCCGGATTCGACCCTGAATCTCATCCCAGCGGTCCTGGAGTTCGCTCGACACATTCTCGCCTAGCGCAAGAATTCGGGAACGTCGAGCTCGTCGTCTTCTTCTGCCTCAGCGGCGAATGCCGGGGCTTCCGCGGATGCAACTGGCTGATTCTCCGAAGGCAACAACCAGGATTCTTCCGGTTCATTCGTCGCCTCTGGGACCTGTGCTGTTTCGGTTGCCGAGGCGGGAGCTGGAGCCGCAGATCGCTGTTGTGTTTCGTCAAAGCCGGCAGCCACCACTGTCACTCGCACCTCGTCGCCGAGCGAATCGTCGATCACGGCGCCGAAAATGATGTTTGCATCCGGGTGTACGGCTTCCTCGACCAGCTTTGCCGCGTCATTAATCTCATAGAGCCCCAGATTGGAGCCACCCTGAATCGAGAGCAGAACCCCTTGGGCGCCCTCAATGCTGGATTCCAAGAGCGGTGACGCCACCGCGAGTTCTGCTGCCTTGATAGCACGGTCTGCTCCTCTGGCAGACCCGATGCCCATCAGGGCTGTTCCAGCGTCCTGCATGACCGACTTTACGTCGGCGAAGTCCAGGTTGATCAGTCCAGGAGTGGTGATCAAATCAGTGATGCCTTGAACGCCGGCCAGTAGGACGTGGTCTGCCGTTTCGAATGCTTCAAGCATGCTGATACTTCGGTCTGAAATTTCGAGAAGGCGGTCGTTGGGCACAACGATGAGGGTGTCCACTTCTTCTTTGAGGGCCTGAACACCCACCTCTGCTTGCGACATCCTTCTCTTTCCCTCAAAAGAGAAAGGCTTGGTCACGATTCCGACAGTGAGGGCACCTATTGACTTCGCGATGCGAGCCACAACGGGTGCTCCCCCGGTTCCGGTCCCGCCGCCTTCCCCAGCGGTAACAAATACCATGTCGGCGCCGGCGAGAGCCTGCTCAATTTCTTCTTGGTGGTCTTCCGCTGCGCGACGACCCACCTCGGGGTCTGCACCTGCGCCCAAACCGCGGGTCAAGTCCCGACCCACATCAAGCTTCACATCCGCATCGCTCATCAGCAGAGCTTGGGCATCGGTGTTGATTGCGATGAACTCGACCCCCCGCAAGCCGCGATCGATCATGCGGTTCACAGCGTTGACGCCTCCACCACCAACACCAACCACTTTGATGAGTGCGTGGTAGTTATGTTGACCCGCCACCGGTTCTCCTTTGCCCTAACCTTAAAGCTCTAGTTGAAGATGAGAGTTTTCTTCACTTTTTGTTCGAGACTGACGCTATGGGTCAATCCACGCCAAGCGCAGGAGGCTCTGGGCGTGTCGCAGAACCCACCAAAAGCAAAGAAAACTCAGCCTTTTGCGCGGACCACGACACTATCGGGCGTCGTCACGTCAATCACTCGAGCGGTCTCGCCTTCCACCGCAATCAGGCTCGCTCGCAATACCCGCGCTTTGTCGACAGATCGCTCTGAACTGCCCCATACGACCTCGTGCGCAACTCCCCTCATGGTGAAGCGAACATCATCCAGGGTGGTGGCCGTAATCCCCTCAACCTCACTGAGGACCTCATCTGGAAGAGCAAGAAGCACTCGAGAAACAGCGACGAAACTGGGCGAATCTCGCTTAGCACCCACCAAAATGAGCGGTAGCGCAGCGGGAGCAGAAGGCTCCTCCCACAACGTGACGGCCGCGGCGTCGACAACCCGGAAAACGCCCCCAGTCGATATTGCGCCAATCGGGCGACGCTCGATCAGCGTCACCACCAAGGTCCCTGGAGGCTCGATGCGGGTTTCAAAGGCCTGAATTCGCGTAATGGGCTCTAGCGCGACGGCGACCCGATCATTACTCACTCGCGCCAGCGGTTCACCGTAGAGGCCCTGGAGCGCATCCTGGACCGCTGCAGATGTCTGGCCATCGGCGCCTTCCACCCGCACCTCACGAAGTGCCAAAGCCGGAGAGAGGGTCAAGAGAACCACACTGAGCACCAGTGCTCCCATGCTCCCCACGGACACCCCCCACACCATCCGACGGCGACGGGTGGCCTCCGTGAAACGTCGATATTCGGCTTTTTCTGCCCTCACCCGCTGTTTCGTGGCGGTCTTCACCTCTCTAGATGCAGACGAAACTCTCGGAGTGGGCTTGCGCCCTTTTTTCTCCTTCACTCGGGGAGAAAATCCTTCCGGCCTATCCACGTCGCTCCTGGTCGTATGCCGACTTGGCTTGTAGCAGGCGGGGAACGATTTGGTACAAATCACCTGTCGACATCGTCAACACAATGTCACCGGGTTTCGCCCTCTCGACAGCACGCTGGCACGCCAGGTCCCAGTCTGGTTCATACTCAAAAGATGCTCCCCGCGCCATTCGATCCAGAATGAGCTGCGTCGTGACGCCTTCGATGGGATCCTCTCTCGAGCCGAAAATATCGAGAAAAATGGTGTGATCGCTGCCTGCCGAGAATGCATCCGCAAGTTCTTGGGCCATGTATTGGGTCCTGGAGTAGAGGTGCGGTTGAAACATCGTGATGACGTGTCCTGACCCCACCACCGAGCGGGCGGTTTCCAGGGCCGCTGCGACTTCCGTCGGGTGGTGAGCGTGATCGTCAAAAAATCGAACGCCACCAATCTCGCCGTGGAACTGAAAGCGCCTGTCCGCGCCGCTGAATCCACTCGCGGCGGAGGCCGCATCCGAGAGACTCATCCCGAGCGACAACAAGACGGCGATCACTCCGGTCGCGTTGAGAGCGTTGAGTCGGCCGGGAACAGCGAGTTCGCAGCGCGCCGTCTGCCCTTGATGCTCGACGGTGAATCGTGCAACGGGACCTGCGGTGAGATCTACCATCCGTACGTCAGCGGTGTCCGCGTGACCGTAGGTCAGGATGGTGGCTGCGGAACCCAACTGGTGCGCGAGGTGTTGTGTGCCCTCATCATCGCTGCAGAGAACTACCCGTTCTGCA
>JBJOIK010000124.1:0-3243 GCA_046047135.1 Actinomycetota bacterium | reverse complement strand
TTTGACACTTTCACCTGTATCGACAAGTACACCGAGTGACCAAGCAGGTGCTCTATTTCAGCGCGGGCGCGGGTTCCCACTTCTTTGAGCTTGGAGCCTCCCTTGCCGATCATGATGCCCTTTTGGCTATCCCGCTCTACCCACAGGCTCGCAAAAATCTGATGAACACCCTTCTCGTTGACTCCCATCTCATCAATGGTCACCGCGATGGAATGGGGCAATTCGTCACTCACGCCCTCCAGCGTGGCTTCCCTAATCAACTCCGCAATCCTCACCTCCAGGGATTGCTCACTGGTGTCCTCCGGTGGGTAGAGGGGGTCTGAGGGCGGCATCAGGGCAAGAATTTCGGCGACCACGATATCGAGCTGTTCACCGGTCATAGCCGACACAGGGACGAGTGTCTCCCAGTTGGCTAATTGATCTACTTCTATCAGCCGCTGCGCAATCTGCTCTTTGGATGCGCTATCGGTTTTGGTAACGAGAGCAATTTTTTTGGCTCGGGGGTATTTCATGACCTCCTCGGCAATGAAGGTGTCCCCAGGGCCCACGGGGTCAGTTGCTGGCACGCACATCGCGATGACATCAACATCGGAGAGCGTTGCTTGCACCACATCATTGAGGCGCTGGCCGAGGAGAGTCCTGGGGCGATGGACACCTGGGGTGTCGACGATGACAAGCTGACCCTCATCGCGATGCACGATTCCTCTGATGGCGTGGCGAGTCGTTTGAGGCTTGGAGGACGTGATTGCGACCTTTTCTCCCACCAGAGCGTTCATCAGTGTTGACTTCCCCACATTGGGCCTGCCAACGAAGCTGACAAAACCTGCACGATATGTGGGGGAATTCATGTCAGAGGGATCTCACCGGTTCGTGCTTGGTCAATTTCGTCACGAACTGCTTTTCTCTCCAACCATCCTTCTGTAGGAGAGACTCGAATCCACGCCACTCGACCCTTCCTGGTCGGTGGGTTCTCCGCCACCAACACCAAATCGTCTGTCGAAGCAGTTGATCCACCCTCTGGAAGGCGCCCAATCAACTTCGTGAGCAACCCTCCGACAGTGTCGACATCGTCCTCTTCGATTTCGATGTCATAAAAATCGGCCAAGTCATGAACTGAATACTTTGCTGCGACTCGATAGACATCAGGTCCTATGGCTTGGACATCGCCGGAATCAGTGTCGTACTCGTCTGCGATGTCCCCTACGAGTTCCTCCATGAGGTCCTCCAGCGTGACCAGTCCAGCAATCCCCCCATACTCATCGACCACCATCGCCATATGGTTTTGTTCACTCTGCAAAAGGCGCAAGGTGTCATCTGCTTTCTTGCTCTCGGGAATGAACACCGCCGGCTTCGCGAGAGTTGAAATCGCCCTTTTCGACGCATGTGAGCCTTTCTCGTGCTCGATACGCGCCACGTCTCTGAGGAAACATATTCCGATGACCTCGTCGCTGTCTTTTCCAATCACCGGCATCCTCGAGACGCCTTTGTCGAGGAAGACCCCCATCGCGTCTCGAATGGAGTCGTCCGCGTCGACGGTAATCATGTCTGTCCTGGCCACCATGATTTCTCGGACAATGGTGTCGCCAAAGTCGAAAACAGAGTGCAGCAGGTCGCGATCCTCTTCTTCTAACATGTCTTGCTCAGTCGCTTCATCAACCCAGTTTCTGAACTGGTCTTCACTGGTCAGTGAGGACGTTGGTCCGCTTCCAGGGGTGACGATATTGCCCAACACAATGAGCCCCTCAGCGAGCGGGCCAACGAGAACCCTCAACACTCTCACCAGACCACCGAAGTTTCGCACGATGAACACAGCATTTCTGGCTCCCACCGAACGAGGGCTGGAGCCAACAACCACGAAGGACAAACCTATGACAATGACAACGGAAACCAGCAACACCTGCCACCACTGAGGTAGCCACAGGGACACGGCAAGGGTGATGAGGACCGCAGCGAAGGAATCATTGATAACTCTCGCAAAACGCAGAGCAGTGAGATGAGCTGACATGTCCGCAGCAATTCGATGCAAAGCCTGAGGTTTTCGCTTGGTGGCAGCCTCCTCGATCAGGTCGTTCTTGCTCACCGTGCTGAAGGCTGAGTCGACTGCGGTGAACAACCCGCCGAGGACTACCAGCAGCGCAGCGATGACAACAAACGTCAGCGCCATCACACGTCCTCATCGAAAGTAGAGAGAATCTCGGCTTGAAGCCCGAACATTTCTTTCTCTTCATCCGGTTCCGCGTGATCGAATCCGAGAAGGTGCAGCATTCCATGGACTGTCAGCATGTGGAGCTCATCCATCAGAGTGTGACCGGCTGCCTCCGCCTGCTTCTCGGCAACGCTTGGACACAACACGATGTCACCGAGGATTCCCTCCACGGAATCGTGACCATCGAGACCTGGGCGAAGCTCATCCATCGGGAAACTGAGCACATCCGTGGGGCCCGGTTCGTCCATCCACTGCAGGTGAAGCTCTGCCATCGCCTTTTCATCGACCAAGACGATGGCTACGTCGGCGTCGGGATGAACTTTCATCTGGCGCATGGCGTGAAGAGCTATGGCCTGCAACGACTCTTCCGAGACCGCAGTGCCCGACTCGTTCGTTACCTCAACGGACACGGTCTTTTCCTTTGGCCGACTCATGACGCGCATACGCGTCAACAATCGCGGAGACCAAGGAGTGTCTCACAACATCCTTCGCGCTCAAATGCTCAAAATGGATGTCATCCAATTTGTTGAGAATTCCCCCCACCAGCTTGAGACCACTTGTTCCCCCCGGCAGATCAACCTGGGTCACATCTCCTGTGATCACCATTTTTGATCCGAAACCTAGCCGAGTCAGAAACATTTTCATCTGCTCCGGTGAGGTGTTCTGGGCTTCATCCAAGATGATGAATGACTGGTTCAGGGTGCGACCACGCATATATGCCAACGGTGCAACCTCGACGACACCACTAGACAGCAGCTTGGGAATGAGCTCCGGGTCCATCATTTCGTGCAGTGCGTCAAAAAGTGGCCTGAGGTAGGGATCGATCTTGTCGGTCAGAGTTCCCGGAAGAAAGCCAAGTCGCTCTCCTGCTTCTACAGCTGGCCTGGTCAGAATGATGCGGTCGCGTCTCCCCTGAAGGGCTTTGCCGACGATTTGCTCACTCCGTCCCGCACCTTTGGGGTAGTCCAGCGGCTCGTGCCCGTACACATTTGCCGTATCCACAAAATTAATCCCGGCCTCCAGCGCCTGGCCCAGGT
>JBJOIK010000123.1:0-3245 GCA_046047135.1 Actinomycetota bacterium | reverse complement strand
CTGTAACGGTGACTACGTTGCCGTTCTATTCCAGAAAGAAGGTCAGCTCATGAGCAGTGTTCCTGGACACCTGCACTACACCTCAGATCACGAATGGGTGAGCGTCGATGGCGATGTTGCCACGGTCGGAATCACTCAGTACGCGGCCGATGCCCTCGGCGACGTTGTCTATGTTGCCTTGCCCAAAGAGGGCGACACCATTACCGCTGGTTCGATCGTGGGCGAGGTTGAGTCCACCAAATCGGTGGGAGAAATTTTCGCCCCCGTTGCCGGTGAGGTCGTCGAATTTAACAGCGCCGTTGTCGACGCCCCCGACACTGTGAACGCTGACCCTTACGGATCGGGGTGGCTCATGAAGGTTCGCTTCGCTGAACTTCCAGAACTTCTTGACGCTTCTGCCTATCAAGCGCTGATTGGAGAGTAAACAGATGGCTGGTGCTTTTTCTGCTCGACACATTGGGACCGACTCAGACCAAAGGGCTCTGATGCTCAACCGCATCGGGTTTTCCAGTCTTGACGACCTGATGAATGCCGCGGTGCCGGGACACCTGCGGATGGCAGAAATTGCCCGCTCAGTTATTCCTCAGGCAGCGTCAGAGGCGGAAACTCTGCAGGAGCTTCGGGCTATTGCTGATGCCAACACGGTTCGAAAGTCACTGATTGGTCAGGGCTACTACGGCACTCACACACCCTCGGTGATCAAGAGAAATGTGCTGGAAAACCCCAGTTGGTATACGGCTTATACCCCCTACCAACCAGAGATTTCGCAGGGTCGACTCGAGGCGCTGCTGAACTTCCAGACCATGGTCGCCGACCTCACAGGTTTGGCCACCGCGAATGCGTCCATGTTGGATGAGGGCACCGCGGTCGCAGAAGCCATGCTGTTAGCGAGGCGGGCATCGGGTCAGGCGGCCTCAGTGTTCCTAGTGGATAAAGATGCTTTCGCTCAGACGAAGGCTGTTGTGATGGGTAGAGCAGAACCTCTCGGCATCGAGGTTGTGGAGACCGATTTTTCCGGTGAACTGCCTGACCACTTCGGCGCCCTCATTCAATATCCGGGTGCTTCCGGACGGGTGTGGAACCCCGCGTCGGTTATTGAGAAGGTCAAAGCACAAGGCGGTTTGGCGATCGTGGCGGCAGATCTTCTCGCGATGACCTTGCTGACTGCTCCTGGCGAGCTGGGTGCCGACATTGCTGCAGGAACCACCCAAAGGTTTGGTATCCCGTTCGGGTTTGGTGGTCCACACGCCGGCTATCTCGCGGTGAAGAGCGGGTTGGAGCGTCAATTACCTGGTCGCCTGATTGGTGTGTCAAAAGACGCGGAAGGAAACCCCGCGTACCGACTCACTCTCCAGACCAGGGAGCAACATATTCGTCGCGACAAAGCCACCAGCAACATTTGTACCGCCCAGGTTCTGCTCGCCGTGATGGCAGGAATGTATGCCGTGTATCACGGCCCGGAGGGGTTGAGGGCAATCGCTCGAGCCGTTGCAGAAAAAGCCGCGGGACTTCGCGATGCGCTGGTCGCTGCCGGCCATGAGGTACTGCATCAAGAATTCTTCGACACACTCACGATTCGTGTGCCGGGCAAAGCTAAAGCACTCGTCAAGAAAGCTCAGGACGAGGGAGTGTTGCTCAACCTGGTTGACCAGGACACCGTGAGCCTCTCCTTTGATGAGACCACAGTGGGTAATCACACCGGAATCATGAAGGGCGGACTCGAGCAAACCCTCGCCACCGTCTTTGAATTGCCCTCGTATACGGGTCAGACTGGGCCGTCCGCTATACCCTCTGGCTTGAGCCGTGAGTCTGCTTTCCTGGAGCACCCTGTGTTCCACAGTCACCGCTCGGAAACTTCGATGATGCGCTATCTGAAGCAGTTGGCTGATAAGGATTACGCGCTCGATCGAGGGATGATTCCGCTTGGAAGCTGCACCATGAAATTGAACGCTGCGACCGAAATGGAGGCGGTGAGCTGGCCAGAATTCAGTTCACTCCACCCGTTTGCCCCCCTAGAAGACACCCAGGGTTACCTGGTCATGATGTCTCACCTCGAGACGTGGCTGTCTGAATTGACCGGCTACGACTCGATTTCTCTCCAACCCAATGCCGGCAGCCAAGGCGAGTACGCCGGTCTCCTCGCCATCAGGGGATACCACCGCTCCCGCGGTGATGACCACCGCACCATCTGTTTGATTCCCTCCAGCGCTCACGGCACCAACGCGGCCAGCGCAGTGTTGGTGGGAATGCAGGTCGTTGTGGTGGCCTGCAAAGACAACGGGGACGTCGATATCGACGATCTAAGGGCCAAAATCGAGGAGCACGGCGAAAATCTCGCAGCCCTCATGGTCACCTACCCGTCCACGCATGGCGTCTATGAGCACGGAATCAAGGACATTACCGATGCCGTTCATAAGGCCGGGGGTCAGGTGTATATCGACGGGGCAAACTTGAATGCCCTCGTCGGTTTTGCTCGCTACGGCGACATTGGGGGAGATGTCTCACACCTCAACCTCCACAAGACGTTCTGTATTCCTCACGGCGGTGGGGGACCAGGAGTGGGTCCGGTGGGAGCAAAAGCACACCTCGCTCCCTTCCTTCCCGGACATCCGCTGGCACAGATGGACCAGCACCCGCCCTTTGATGAGAGCACCGGCAAGCCGGGCGGCTTCGTGCACGGTGGGGTGCCGGTTTCGGCAGCACCCTACGGGAGCCCGAGCATCCTGCCAATCCCGTGGGCATACATTCGGATGATGGGCCCCGACGGTCTCGCCGACGCGACGGCATCCGCGGTCTTGGCAGCAAATTATGTTGCCAAGCGTCTCTCTGAGTATTACCCCGTGCTCTACACGGGAGAAAACGGGTTGGTTGCCCACGAAGCGGTTCTCGACATTCGCCCGCTGACTGCGCAAACGGGTATTACTGTCGACGACGTCGCCAAGCGTCTGGTGGATTATGGATTCCACGCACCCACCATGTCTTTCCCGGTGGCAGGAACGCTCATGATTGAGCCCACCGAGAGCGAAGACCTGGGCGAAATCGATCGATTCATCGAAGCGATGATTCAAATTCGCCACGAAGCTGACCAGGTGCACGCCGGTGTGTGGCCTGCGGAAGATAACCCGCTAGTCAACGCGCCCCACACCGCGGCCAGCGTGAGTGCAACGGAATGGACCCATCCTTACCCAAGGGAGCTAGCCTGCTATCCCGCAGCCCACAAGCGCGCGGTGGACGCCGGCACCGCC
>JBJOIK010000122.1:0-3252 GCA_046047135.1 Actinomycetota bacterium | reverse complement strand
CCCTTTGAACGCGAAGAAAATCCCCCGCCGAGGAAGTGGGACCCGAGTGCTCGTTCGGGGCAGAGTTCACGTTTCTAGCGCTGGCCCTTGTAAAGGTTTCGCAGCACGATAAAGGACACCCACCCAATAGCTAGCGACGCAAGAACCAAAAGGCCTAGGAAGAAAATTTCAAGGGCGAGAAGCATGCACTTAGTCTACGACGCTCAATACTTGGAAAACCACGGCTGCCGCTGCAGTTAACAGGACACTCCCGGTCAAGGCGAGGGATAACCTGCTCACCAAACCTTCTTTGTGATAGGCCACAACCTGCAAAATAAAAGCCATCAGCAAGGAGGCGGCGAGAACAGCGACCATGCTCGCGACGCGTTGGTCTACGTCAACGGTGAAGCCGACAATAATGACTCCCAGAGCGGTCACCACCCACACCGGAATCACGTTGCTCACGACATGTGCCACACCACCATGCTAGGGCGCGGTTAGACTTGGCCCACGCTCAGAAACAGGGAGGGAGGCGGGAACTGGTGGCAACGATCCTCGTGCTAAGTTCCGATGAAGGAACGCAAGTTCTTCCTGCTCTGAGCCTTCTCTCTCACAGGGTCCGCACTATTCCGGCCCAACCCGCAGCCCTCGTCAATGCTCCCACCGCTGATGTGGTCATTGTCGACGCGCGCCACGATCTCGCGGGAGCGAAGGCACTCTGCCGAATTCTCACCACCACGGGTCTTTCCGCTGCGCTCCTGGTCGTCATCAACGAAACGGGGATGCCCGCCCTCACTAGTGAATGGGGCTTTGACGATGTCGTTCTCGCTGCTGCCGGGCCAGGCGAAGTCGATGCCAGAATTCGTCTGCTCACCACTCGCTCGGCTCGAGACAACGAGGACCACATGATCTCTGCATCAGGTGTCACGATTGACGAGGTCAGTTACCAGGCGAAAGTCAGCGGTCGAGCGCTTGACCTTACTTTCAAAGAGTTTGAATTGCTCCGTTTCCTCGCGGGACACCCTCAAAGGGTTTTCACCAGGGAGCAGCTCCTGAGCGAGGTGTGGGGATATGACTATTTCGGCGGCACAAGAACCGTGGATGTTCATGTCAGAAGGCTGCGGGCGAAGCTCGGAGACATGGAATCTCTCATTGGAACGGTACGAAACGTGGGTTATCGCTTCACTATTGCTGAAGCATCTGATGAGGTAAAAGAAAAGGAAGAATCCGCCTCTCGCAAGAGCACTGAAAACTAATCCCTTTACCGTCCGTTCACTTCCCGCCTCCCCACTCTGAAAGAACAGGTGACAGAATGTCACCCATGAATGAGAGCCGTCCAGCCTACGACGTCACCGCAGGAGTGAGCGGTGATTTCGCAGACGATTTTGACGAACATCTCGCCCCCAAGACAGACGACCTGCCGCTCGAGCGATATCTCGACCGCGAACTCAGCTGGTTAGCTTTCAATCAACGTGTTTTGGAGCTGGCCGAAGATCCTGACGTCCCGCTACTGGAGAGGGTGAATTTTCTAGCCATATTCGCGAGCAATCTCGATGAATTTTTTATGGTGAGAGTTGCGGGTCTCAAAAGGCGAATTGTCACGGGGATTGCGGTGCCAACAAACACCGGTCGGTCTCCGCAGAGTGTGCTGGATGACATTTCTCGGATGGCGCACGAACTCCAAGAACGTCATGCCAAGGCTTTTCATGAGCTCATCAAGCCAGCTCTTGACGCTGAAGACATTCACATCGAATCGTGGACCGACCTGGGTGAAGCAGACCGAGGTCCCCTCGATGAGTTCTTTAGCGAGCAGATATACCCCGTCTTGATGCCCCTCGCGGTCGACCCGGCGCACCCATTCCCCTATATTTCCGGGCTTTCGCTCAATCTTTCTGTTCGCATCAGAAACCCCAAGACAGAGACTGTTGAATTCGCTCGCCTCAAGGTTCCCCCCATTTTGGCCCGATTTGTCCAGCTGCCTGACGACGGTTCGGGTCGACTCCGCTACATCGCTATTGAAGATCTCATCTCGAATCATGTCGCGGAGCTATTCCCCGGGATGGAGGTTCTTGAACACCACGAGTTTCGGGTGACACGGAATGAGGATGTCGAAATCGATGAAGATGAGAGTGAAAACCTCATTCAAGCTCTTGAGCGGGAGCTGCTTCGTCGTCGGTTTGGGCCTCCCATCCGCCTCGAGATTACCGACGACATGGACCCTGTCACTCTCGAGCTCCTGATTGGAGAGCTAGGAATTACCGAGGCCGAGGTATACCGTCTGCCGGCGCCCCTTGGTCTGACGGGGTTGTTTGAAATATCTGGTCTCGATAGACCCCATCTGAAATACCCGCCCCATTTACCCATCACATCAACTCAATTGCTCCCTTCGGAACCCACCGAAGAACCCGATATCTTTCGCTCAATTAGAGCTGGAGACATCCTGGTTCATCATCCTTACGAGTCTTTTGCTACCAGCGTGCAAGCCTTTCTTGAGCAAGCCGCCGCCGACCCTCAAGTACTCGCAATCAAGCAGACGCTGTATCGCACCAGTGGTGATAGCCCCATTATCGAAGCACTGATCCGAGCGGCTGAGGCCGGCAAGTCAGTACTCGCTTTAGTCGAAATCAAAGCTCGATTTGATGAACAAGCCAACATCTCCTGGGCGAGAAAACTGGAAAAGGCCGGAGTCCACGTCGTCTACGGTCTGGTGGGACTCAAAACCCACTGCAAACTTGCTCTCGTTATCCGCCAAGAAGCAGACGGGAGTCTTGGCCACTATTCCCATGTTGGGACCGGCAATTACAACCCGAAGACCAGCCGCATTTATGAGGACTACGGCTATTTTTCGTCAGACAAGCAGGTGGGGAAGGAACTGACCCGCTTGTTCAATGAGCTTTCGGGTTATGCGATCGAGAAGAAGTATCGACGCATGCTGGTGGCACCCCGCTACCTTCGCACAGGACTCTTGAAACTCATTCACGGTGAAATCAAGAATCACGAAGCAGGGAACCCAGCACGAATTCGACTCAAGCTGAATTCACTCGTCGACGAAGTCATCATCGACGCGCTCTATCGGGCGAGCAAAGCAGGGGTTCCTGTTGACATCTGGGTGAGAGGAATTTGTGCCCTGATTCCTGGTCAACCTGGACTGAGCGACAACATCACAGTCAAGAGCGTGCTGGGTCGATACCTCGAGCACTCCCGTATTTTCTGGTTTGAGAACGCCGGAAAACCGATGGTGTACATCGGAAGCGCCGACATGATGCACAGGAA
>JBJOIK010000121.1:0-3274 GCA_046047135.1 Actinomycetota bacterium | reverse complement strand
TTATGCGCCGTGGCCCTCGCTCTTGGCCTCCCAGTGGGAGCAATCAAGCAAGCAAGTGATTTCAGGCCTTTGGATGCTTGCCTATCAGGCTCTAGCGCAAATCCGACTCTTCCATCATCACGATCACACCCGACCCCTCCCCAACGAACACAAAGTCTTTGATGCGATGACCTCAGCGGTGGGTTTGAGTTCGACCCAGGCGTGAAACAATAGACCCATGCTTCGATGGCTCACAGCGGGTGAATCACATGGACCCGAACTCATTGGTGTCCTCGAGGGCTTTCCTGCCGGTGTTCCCATCCTGATTGAGCACGTCCAGGCTGATCTTGCGAGACGCCGGCTTGGATACGGGCGTGGGGCGCGAATGAAGTTTGAAGCCGATGAGGTGTCCTTTTCCGGCGGCGTCCGACACGGCCTGACCCAGGGTGGACCTATCGCGCTTCGGATTTTGAATACTGAATGGCCTAAATGGGAGACCGTCATGAGCGCGCATCCCGTGGCCCCCGAGGAGCTTGAGGGTGGTCGAGCGGCAGCCTTGACTCGCCCGAGGCCGGGGCATGCGGATCTTGCAGGGATGCAGAAATACGGGTTTGAAGACTCGAGGCCTGTCTTGGAGCGGGCGAGTGCGCGAGAGACAGCCGCGCGCGTCGCACTGGGTGCTCTCGCGAGGGCTTTTCTCTCCGAACTTGGGGTGTCCGTCGTCTCCCACACGGTCGCCATTGGTCCGGTCTCGGTGCCGGCGGATGCCCCCATCCCCGGTTCCTCCGATGTGGCGCGCCTGGATGAGGACCCCCTGCGGTGTGCCCACCCTGAGACCTCCGCCCTGATGGTGGCCGAAGTGGACCAGGCTCATAAGGACGGCGACACTCTCGGTGGAGTAGTCGAGGTGGTGGTTCGGGGCCTTCCTCCCGGACTTGGCTCCTACGTTCACTGGGATAGGCGACTTGACTCCCGTCTCGCAGGAGCTCTGATGGGCATTCAGGCCATCAAGGGCGTCGAGGTGGGAGATGGTTTTACGACAACAACTAGGCGCGGTTCTGAAGCGCATGATGAGATCGTTAGCGACGGTGAGGGTGTTCACCGCGTGAGCGAGAGAGCGGGCGGAATCGAGGGCGGCATGTCTACCGGTGGGACCCTCCGGGTACGCGCTGGCATGAAACCCATTTCCACCGTGCCCCGGGCGTTGAGGACGATTGATACGACCAGTGGGAAGGAAGCCGTAGCCCACCATCAGCGTTCCGACGTCTGTGCCGTTCCCGCCGCCGGAATTGTGGCCGAGGCTATGGTGATGTTGGTTCTCGCTGAGGCGGTCGTGGAGAAATTCGGGGGGGATTCGCTCCAGGAAATCAAGCGCAACATGGATTCTTTCTTGTCCAGTATTCCGGAGACCATCCGGCCCGGAACACCAGCACAACAGTGAGCCCATCACCGCTCGTCGTGTTTGTGGGGCCTCCCGCAGCGGGCAAATCGAAGCTTGCCAAAAAGGTGGGTGCCATCTTGGGTTGTTCGGTAGTTGATACCGACAGCGTCATCCAGGAAACCTTTGGTCCCATTCCTGAGATCTTCGCTAACAAGGGAGAAGGGTTTTTTCGTAAGCAAGAGAGGCTCGCTGTGGTGGATGCGCTTCGATCTACGGGCGTTGTCGCGTTAGGGGGAGGTGCCATCATTAACGAACAAACCCGCGCTGACCTGGAGAATCATCGTGTCGCCCTGATTACGATTTCCGCTGAGGCGGTCTCGTCCCGCTTGGATAACGACAAGAGGCCTCTCCTCAAGGGAGGCATTGACGCTTGGAAGGCGCTGGTGAGCGAGAGGGCACCGTGGTACGACCAGGTCGCGACCGCGACGTTTGAATCATCCGGTGCTCCCATGGATAGCCTCGCTGAGGAGATAGCGTCGTGGGTGAAAGAGGACGCGGGGATTCGATGAGCGACACGATTGTGGTTTCGAACACCCAACAGGGTGACTATCCAGTGCTGGTTCGCTCGGGTGCCCTCGGTGAGCTCGAGGACTTTCTTCCAGGAGATGCTTCGAAAGTTCTCATCATCCATCAGCCGGCTCTCGCCTCACGAGCCGAGGACCTGAAAACTCAGCTCGAGGGGCAGCGACAGGTGTATTTGGCTGAAATTCCTGATGCTGAAGGCGCCAAGAGAGTCGAGGTTGCGGCATTTTGTTGGGGTTTGCTTGGCCAGCTCGATTTCCATCGCACTGACTGCATCATCGGATTCGGAGGGGGCGCAACCACCGACCTCGCGGGGTTTGTGGCGGCAACGTGGTTGCGGGGTGTCCCCGTCATTCATGTCCCCACCACGGTGCTCGGCATGGTTGACGCCGCTATCGGCGGAAAGACAGGGATTAACACCGCTGAAGGCAAGAACTTGGTCGGCTCGTTCTATGCTCCCCGCGCGGTGGTTGTCGACCCCGACGTGTTGGGGACATTGGGCGCCAACGACGTGAAGGCTGGGTTGGCTGAGGTGGTCAAATGCGGCTTTATCGCTGATCCCACCATCCTGGAGTTAATTGAGCAAAACCCGGATGAGTCCGTCATCCCGTCCTCCGACGTCTTTGGCGAGCTGGTGAAGCGAGCCGTCACCGTCAAGGCAAAGGTTGTGGGAGATGATTTCTTGGAAAGTGGGCTGAGGGAGATTCTGAACTACGGCCACACGCTCGGGCACGCAATCGAGCACGCCGAGAGGTACCAGTGGCGGCACGGAGCCGCTATCTCCATCGGGATGGTGTTTGCGGCCGAGCTCTCGAGAATCGTCGCAAATCTGGACGACGAAGGGGTGTTGCGCCACCGTCGCATCTTGGGAGGCCTTGGATTGCCCCTGACTTACCCCCCGGATCGCTGGCGCACCCTGCTAGCGACTATGCAGCGCGATAAGAAAGCCCGCGGCGGAGTTGTCCGCTTTGTAGTGCTGGATGCACCAGGAAAAGCGCGGGTGCTGGCTATTCCTGACGAATCAGTTCTGTTTGCCGCTTACCAGGAGCTCGACGCCTCAGACAGCTAGGCTGGTGTTATGACTCGCATCATGGTCCTTAACGGCCCCAACCTGGGCAGACTAGGTTCCAGAGAGCCTGAAATCTATGGGACCACTACGTTGGCTGAGATTGAGGCTTCACTGGCGGAAGGTCTTCCTCCTGAGTTTTCTCTCGATTTTCGGCAGAGCGATGACGAAGCAACGTTAATTTCTTGGCTTCACGAGGCCTGCGATTCCGCTTCGCCGGTCATACTGAACCCCGCAGCTTTTACTCACTATTCCTATGCTCTCCG
>JBJOIK010000120.1:0-3286 GCA_046047135.1 Actinomycetota bacterium | reverse complement strand
TATCTCAGTCGCTACCGCTGAAGACCGGCAATCCCTTGTGGACTCTAGGTTTATGTCACGGTTACTCGCTGGGGATTCCACCCTCTGGGGGCCTGCAGCGTCCTCGGAGGCCTCAATACGGCTCGGATGGGTGCAATCCCCTATTCGGTGGCGCTATCTGGCTAAGGAAGTTTCCAAGCTGAGAGAGTCGCTCAACGACCGTGGCATCACCAGGGTCGTGCTCTGCGGTATGGGTGGATCCTCCTTGGGTCCTGAGGTGATGGCCGCATCGGCGGGACTTTCACTCACGATCGTGGACTCAACCCACCCCGATCAGATTGACGCTGAAATTTCTCGTCCACTGCGCGACACCGTCGTTGTGGTGTCGTCGAAGTCTGGTGGCACGCTCGAGACGGACTCGCAAATGCGGGCGTTTGTGGGGGCCATGGAGGACCAGAACCTGGACCCAACAGACCACGTAGTTGTGGTGACCGACCCTGGTTCGCCCCTTCAGGAGCGTGCACAGAGCGCTGGTTTTCGAGTTTTTGAGGGTGATTCGAACATTGGGGGCCGCTTCTCTGCGCTCTCTCCGTTCGGCTTGGTTCCCGTGGGACTCGCCGGGCTCGATATCGACACGTTCCTGTTGGAGTCGATACCGGCCTTCGAGCTCTGCGGAAATGAGGGGGTCGATAACCCTGCCCTCGCGCTCGGGACAGCTCTCACCTACGCCTATCCCGAGCGGAACAAGGCGCTCCTTGTCGATGACAACGAGCATCCCGGGTTTGGAGATTGGGTGGAGCAACTTGTGGCGGAATCGACGGGGAAGGACAACCAGGGAATCCTGCCTGTCGCTGGAACCAGCCTCAGGTCGCTTCCTGACGCGGTTTCCGTGGGGCCCATCGGGAGCGGATCAGATGTGGAAATAGGGGGTTCCTTAGCGGAATTGATCCTCGTCTGGGAATTTGCGACCGCAGTCGTAGGGGCACAGCTGGGAGTGAATCCATTTGATCAGCCCAACGTCGAGAGTGCAAAGGTCGCGGCGAGGGAGCTTCTGGGGGGCTCCTCGTCGACTCGTCGCCCTGAGCTTGAGGCCGACGGATTTACCGTGTGGACTTCTCCCGACTCACTCGGTCCCCTCACGTTGAATACCCTGCACGACTCCCTCCGGCAGCATGTTGAGCCCCACGGTTATGTTGCGCTGTGTATCTTTGCGCCCTTTAGTCAGCTACCTCGCTGGAGAGAGGTTCAGAGATCACTGGAGAACTCACTTGGCCGCCCGGTGACGCTCGGATTTGGCCCCCGATTTCTCCACTCGACTGGTCAATTCCATAAAGGGGGCCCGCGGGAGGGAGTTTTCCTGCAAGTTATTCAAACCCCCACCGGCGATGTCGCGATTCCGGGGCGCGAATTTGGTTTTCGGGACCTTCTCATCGCGCAAGCGCAAGGCGACGCGAGTGTTCTGGCTGCCACGTCGCAACCGGTGATCAGTATCACCGCACCCGAACACTCGGTATCCAGGCTGATGGAAGCTCTGAGAGCCTAAAGTCGACCTTTTTTCGCTCGAAGCCTCTGCAGCGCGTCTTCCAGAATCTGGACGGCCTCTTTGTCTGTCCTGCGCTCTTTCACGTATGCGAGGTGGGTCTTGTAAGGCTCATTGACAGGTAGCTCCGGTGGGTTGTCTTTGTCACGACCGGCGGGCAAACCTGTGGTGGGTGAGTCGATAATGTCGGGGATTTCCTCGGGCTCAATCGTCGCAGAGAAGTATCGAACCGTCTCGTTACCCATGGCATCCCAGTAGGACACGGCAATCCGGTCGGCCTGGACACCTCGGTCTTGCTCCCCCATGGGCCCGGAACCGACGCGGGTCCCTCGAATTGCGCTACCACCAGATGCCACGAAGTACTCCTTTAGATGTCTAGCCGAGTAAACAGGCCAAGGACGACAATGCTAGACACCCACACCAGGGCGACGACGACCGTGATGCGATTCAGATTTCGCTCGGCAACTCCTGAGGAGCCTAGATTTGAGGTCACTCCCCCACCAAACATGTCAGAAAGGCCTCCACCCCGACCTCGGTGAAGCAGGATCATGAGCGTCAAGAGGATGCTGGTGATGGTCAAAATCACCAAGAACACTACGCGCAGTATTTCCATGTCACCCTTCCAGGACCCTGACCACTATAGAGGAAGACTTCTCATCCTTAGTCAACACCGACGTGGTGCGGGAAACGAGCGATGGCCACAAACTCGTCGATGTCGAGACTTGCGCCCCCAACTAATGCCCCATCGATGTTTTCTCGCTTCATAAATCCCGCGATATTTCCCGATTTGACTGATCCACCATAAAGAATGCGGGTCTTGGCCGCTCGGTCGTCGCCGAGGGTTGCGGCAATGGCATCGCGCAGCGCTGCACAGACGGTCTCCGCCTGGTCTGGAGTCGCAGGCTGACCGCTTCCGATAGCCCACACGGGCTCATATGCCACCACGATCTCGTCATCGGGGGACAGAGCACCGAGTACGTGTACAAGCTGCTCCACGGGGACCTTGCTCGCCCCGTATTTTTCAAGGTCTTCCGAGGTCTCACCCACGCAGACGACCGGGACCACGCCGTGCCTCAACGCAGCTTGAGTCTTGAGGGTCACAACCTCATCGGTTTCGTGGTGGTCTGCTCTCCGTTCAGAGTGGCCGACAATCACATAGCTGCACTCGAGAGCCTTGAGGAATGCGCCCGAAATGTCACCTGTGTGGGCTCCGCTGTCGTGGGGAGAAAGGTCTTGTGCCCCAGTCTTGAGGGGCAAACTATCTGCGTTAATCAAAGTCTGGACCGACCTGAGGTCAGTGAAGGGCGGGAATACCGCAACTTCCACTTCCTGCTCGCTGAACTTCTTGTCCTTGAGTGCCCAGGCCAGTTTCTGGACAAACGCAATGGACTGCAGATGATCGAGGTTCATCTTCCAGTTCCCGGCGATGAGGGGTTGCCTGCGCTCTACCATCCCAAAATCTCCAATCCAGGGAGCTTCTTGCCTTCGAGAAATTCGAGACTGGCTCCCCCACCGGTAGAAATATGACCGAATTGACTGTCGTCAAAACCGAGGACGCGAACCGCGGCGGCAGAGTCGCCTCCGCCCACGACGGACAGGCCCTGGACTTCAGTGAGCGCCTGCGCGACTGTCTTTGTCCCCTTGGCAAAAGCCGGGAATTCGAACACGCCCATGGGACCGTTCCAAAAGACCGTTTTCGAGGACCTAATCGCAACTGCGAAGTCGTCTGCCGAGGCTGGTCCGATATCGAGGCCCATTGCACTGGCT
>JBJOIK010000119.1:0-3297 GCA_046047135.1 Actinomycetota bacterium | reverse complement strand
GCAGATACTCGGGCTGCACTACCCCTCGGATTGTCCGCAGCGGCCGACATCCCCACGGGGAACCCCAATGCGCTTCCCACTCCCCACAGCAGTGCACCCACTGCACTAATCACGGGTGTTTCCACCAGGATGATGACGGCGAGTCCCACGATGGCCATTGCGGCAGACCATCTGAGGACTGGAACTCGGCCGAAACGGTCCAGAAAATAAACTCCACCGATTCGCCCGGCCAGCATTCCGGCGGTGAAGAACCCGAACCAGAGGGCCCCGACCGCATTGGTTTGATCGCGCCCATCGACAATCGCCAGCGCTAACCAGTCATTGGCGGAACCTTCAGCGAACGCCATTCCCAGTGTGACAAGACCGATTGCCAGAGTTCGGGGTTCTCTCCACACCCCGAGTCGCTCCGCCAGGGTAGAAGCGCGTTCAACACCTTGGTCATTACGGGAACCCTTGTCTTCACTGAGCCTTTGCGATGCCGCCACCAGGATGGGAGTCATAATCAGCGCCATCGCGACGGTATGAGGGGCGATTCCAATTCCGACAAAGCTCATGAGTGCTGCCGCACCCGCGCCAGACACGGTCCCGACAGACCAGAAGGCATGGAACCACGGCATGATGTTTCGCGATAGTGCGCGCTCCACCGAAGCGCCCTCAACATTGAGAGCAACGTCGGCGATGCCGTTGCCTGCTCCTGTGCAGATAATCGCAACGATGGTCATCGAATAGCTGGAGAGCCAGGTGGAAGAAATACCCACTCCGGCGAGGCCTATCAGACCGAGCAAACCAAAGAACAAGATTGTGTTGCGTTGGCCAAGCCACGCGATGATGTGGGCGGAGAAGAGCAAACCTACGACTGCCCCCACTGCCCCGGTGAAAAGAAGAGCACCCACTTCAGCTGTCGTGATGTCCAATCCGTCGCGTATCGCTGGGACCCGTGCGAGCCAGGTTGAGAACGCGAGTCCGTTAATGAGGAAAACCACAAACAGAGCGTTACGCCACACAGTGGGACGGTCCGCACTAGCGTGATTCACCGACGACCATCCATCTCGTGCCTCGAGCTCGAAGCCCCAGGGTGAGGGCTCTGGCACCAATGTAGCTGATGCCATAGGCCACCTCGAGCATCAACAATCCTCCTAGGTTGACCCCACCCACCATCCATTCTGTTGCCGCCGCGACCCACAAAAAAGGCATGAACATGACCACGTTGAGGACACCCGTGACGGCCAAATACTTACCATCACCAGCCCCAATCAATACGCCATCGAGGACAAAGACGAACCCCGACAGGGGCAGACTGATGGCCAATACAACAATGGTGGGGACTAGAACGTTTCGAACTGCTTGATCAGATGTCATCACAAAGGGCAGTACCGGAGCGAGTAAACCGGTAGGGATTGCGAGCATTCCTCCTGCAAAAATGCCCCACTTCATGAGCATTGTTGTTGTGTTTCTCACACCCTCCACGTCCCCAGACCCTAGGTCGTGACCGATCATGGCTTGCCCAGCAATTGCCAAAGCATCGAGGGCAAGAGCGAGAAGGGTGAAGAGCGTAAAAATGATGTGCCAGGCAGCTAGTTCCTGAGTGCCAAGGTCGGTGGCGACCACAACTGTGGCAACCAGTGCGACTCGCAAACTCACGGTTCGAAAAAACAACCAGCTACCGGACGATGCAGCGGCACGAATTCCTAGGACACCGGGAGCGAGCGACACACCGTGCTTGGCCGCCTCTTTCGATATCAAGGCGACAAAGACAATGGCCATGGCCCATTGAGCGAGCACAGTTCCGATAGCCGAACCCACCAAGCCAAGACCGAAACCGTATATGAGGAGCGCGTTTAGTGCCGCATTCGCACCAAACCCCCCCACCGCAATCCACAACGGTGGTCTCGCGTCTTGAAGTCCTCGCATAAGCCCTGTTGCAGCGATAACAACGAGCATCCCGGGCAATCCCCACCACGAAATCATCAGATAGGAGATGGCCCCTCCCTCTACTGATATTTCAGCAGCGAAAGCACTGACAACGGACTGAGTAGCAATAAGTCCTGCAACGCCAAGCAGGATTCCGAGTGCCAAAGCGAGCCACACCCCATCGATTCCAGCACTGACTGCCCCGGCCCGATCCCCACTTCCGAGACGCCTAGCCACGATGGGTGTGGTTGCATACGCGAGAAAAATCAGAAGACCCACCACGGTGAACAGGACTGTGCTCGCAAGACCGAGGCTGGCCAGTGGCACCGCGCCAAGGTGCCCCACCATTGCCGTATCGGTGAGCAAGAACAAAGGCTCTGCAACGAGTGCACCCAATGAGGGAATGGCCAGCGCGAGAATTCGCCGTGTGAGTGAGGGCTGGGCCACCTGCGTAGGCTACTCCTCAGCGGGCTCTCTGGAGCGGTGGTTAGGGTGTGTGGTGTGGCCACCAGTGGAATCGAATTAGACGAGCGCGACCCGGCAATTCATCCGGGTGATGACCTCTACCGGCACATGAACGGTTTGTGGTTGAAGCGATCCGTCATCCCCGAAGACAAGTCACGATACGGCGCCTTCACCATCATCGCTGAAGAGGCGGAGCAAGCGGTTCGAGAGATTTTGGAAGAGGCCTCCCTAGCGCCTGCTGGCTCAGAAGCCTGGAAGGCGGGCCAGCTCTATCGCAGCTTCATGGATGAGGATCGGATTGAAGCAGTAGGGCTTACTCCTCTCATCGCAGAGCTGGAAGCTCTCGACGTAGCGCTTGCCAAAGGCAAAGGTGCGCTAGCGCGGGAATTAGGCCGCCTGGAACGAAGTGGAATGGAGGGTCTTTGGCAACTCTTTATCGATAACGATCCAGGGGATCCCGAACGGTATGTCGTCTTCGTGGAACAGGCCGGAATCGGACTTCCCGATGAGGCCTACTACCGAGAAGACAGTTTCGCGGCCATCCGGGATGCCTACCTAGCCCACATCGAGCGGATGTTTGTTCTAGTGGGATTAGATGAGCCGGGCTTGAGGGCTGGCAATGTCATGGCTGTCGAAACAGCGCTTGCATCCCACCATTGGGACAACGTGAAGTGTCGTGATGCGGAAGCGACCTATAACCCCATGTCAGGTGAAGATCTCGCCACACGCATGGGTGATTTCCCATTCTCAGCGTGGAGGGAGGCAAGCGGTATTGGTGACGACAAGTTCGCTCACGTCATAGTTCGCCAGCCGAGCTTTGTCGACGCACTCTCGCAGGTATGGACTGAATGCTCCGCCGCTCAACTCAGGGACTGGATGGCGTGGAGTCTCATCAAGTCGTTCTCCCCCTATCTTCCACAG
>JBJOIK010000118.1:0-3306 GCA_046047135.1 Actinomycetota bacterium | reverse complement strand
AATCGCTCGAAAGCAAATCCCATCCTCTGGTCTGAGGAAGCAATCAAGTCGGGAACCGTGAAAGCGATAGTTCTGAACTCTGGTGGAGCAAACTGCTTTACCGGTCCTGAGGGATTTCAACTCACCCACGCCACCGCAGAAAAAGCGGCCTCGCTGATGGAGGCCAGTGCCGGCCACATTCAAGTGTGTTCAACCGGGCTCATTGGTGAACCGCTCCCGGCAGGCGCCATTATCCAAGGGCTCGAGCTGGCTGTGGCAAGAAAAGACAACAGCGACGATGCGGGGGAAGAATCGGCCAGAGCCATCATGACCACAGATTCCCGCCCGAAACTTGCCCGGCAGATTTTCTCTAGCGCGTCAGGCGACTTCACGATCGGAGGAATGGCAAAAGGGGCCGGCATGTTGGCACCCGGCCTCGCCACGATGCTCGTGGTGCTCACTACCGATGCGTCGGTGCAGGCTGCCGATTTGGATGCCGCGTTGCGCTCGGCCACCCGAGTCACATTTGACCGACTCGATTCGGATGGGTGCATGTCGACCAACGATCAAGTCACCGTGATGGCTTCTGGCGCGAGCGGAGTCTCTCCCTCGCCCGCTGAGTTTGGGGCCGCATTGAGGGCAGTGTGTGCGGATTTGGCGCTGCAATTGATGAGAGATGCCGAGGGCGCCTCCCACGACATCACCATCGACGTGGTCGGGGCGAGAAGTGAAGAGGACGCTGTGTCTGTGGGGCGTGCTGTGGCGCGCAACAACCTTTTCAAAGCAGCGGTTTTCGGTCAGGATCCCAACTGGGGGCGTGTGCTGGCCGCAATCGGAACTACCGATGCCGACTTTGATCCCTACCTAGTCGATGTGTCGATGAACGGTGTGCGCGTGTGCCACGCGGGTCGCCCCGATCGTCCTCGCAACGATGTCGATCTGAGCCCTAGGGAAACCCACGTGCTCATCGACCTGGGGGTTGGTGACTATCACGCCAGTATTTGGACCAATGACCTCACCCACGACTACGTTCACGAGAACAGCGCCTACTCGAGCTAGCTATGGATACCACCGCTATTTCTCCTGAGGATGCCCTGCGCAAAGCGGGTGTCTTGACCGAAGCGCTTCCCTGGATGAGGCGCTTTCGGGGCACAATCTTTGTCATCAAACTCGGCGGCAACGCCATGGTCGATGACAATTTGCTCACCGCATTCGCTGACGACATGGTCTTCCTCGCCACTGTGGGCGTCAAGCCCATTGTGGTCCACGGTGGGGGACCCCAAATTTCGACAGCCCTGGAAAATCACGGCATTCCGAGCGAATTTCGGGGTGGGTATCGGGTGACCACCACCGCGGCCATCCCCATTGTGCGGGAAGTGTTGAGGGAACAGATTGGAGCTGACCTCGCTCGACGGATCAATCGTCACAGTGATCTCGCCGTTGTCAGGTCAGGAGAAGATGCCGGACTTTTCACTGCAGCCAGGCGAGGCGCCACTGTTGACGGCGTTGAGGTCGATTTGGGTCACGTAGGTGACGTCGTTCAGGTCAACCCGGGCGAAATTCTGGGGCTTCTCAAGGAGGGAAAAATTCCCGTGGTGTCATCCATCGCGCCCTCCCACAACGGGGAAAACCTGCTCAATGTGAATGCGGATTCTGCCGCGGCAGCGCTTGCGGTAGCGGTGAGAGCCGAAAAACTGGTGCTACTGACCGATGTGGCCGGACTGTATGCGGATTGGCCTGACACATCGTCGTTGATCTCCTCTATCACCACAACAGAGCTGGAGAAGCTCATGCCCGAACTGGAGAGCGGAATGATTCCTAAAATGTCTGCCTGCCTCGACGCTGTGGCCGGTGGATTACCCAAAGCAGCAATTATTGATGGCAGACTGGCTCACTCAGTCCTCTTAGAAGCTTTTACGACATCGGGAATCGGAACAGAAGTGGTGGCTCCATGACACGGCATTTCCTGCGAGACGATGACATCAGTCCTGCCGAACAGGCTGAGATTCTCGACCTAGCGCTCACCATGAAGCAGAACCGATGGGGGGAGAGGCCCCTGGCTGGCCCTCAAACGGTTGCCGTGATTTTTGATAAATCTTCCACCAGAACGCGGGTGTCATTTGCGGTGGGAATCGCAGACCTCGGTGGTCAACCGCTCATTATTTCGACCGCGAACTCTCAGCTGGGAGGCAAAGAAACCCCCTCCGACACAGCGCGTGTCCTCGAGCGTATGGTGGCGGCCATTGTGTGGCGAACATACGGGCAAGACGGGCTCGACGAGATGGCCAGAGGCACCACCGTTCCGGTGATCAACGCGCTCAGTGATGATTTTCACCCGTGTCAGCTCCTGGCTGACCTCTTGACAATCAGGGAACATAAGGGCTCCCTCGCCGGCCTGACAGTGGCGTTTTTGGGAGACGGCGGCTCAAACATGGCACAGAGTTATCTGTTGGCAGGGGCCACTGCGGGAATGCACGTTCGGGTGGGCGCCCCCGCAGAGTTTTCCCCCGCTGCCAACATTGTGGGAGACGCGAGAGCGCTCGCCGAGAAAACGGGAGGTTCCATTCTGGTGACCGCTGATCCAGCGGAGGCTCTCGCGGGCGCGGATGTGGTCGTCACTGATACCTGGGTTTCCATGGGTAAAGAGGCAGAAAAAGCCGAGCGAGTGGCAACTTTTGGTGACTACCAGGTTGACTCCGCCGCCATGAGTTTGGCTGCGCCGGACGCGATCTTTCTGCACTGCCTTCCTGCAGACCGCGGCTTTGAGGTCACCCCCGATGTCATCGATGGTCCTCAGAGCGTCATATGGGATGAATCAGAAAACCGTCTCCACGCGCAAAAAGCTCTCCTGGTCTGGCTTCTCGCCAAGGCTTCGGGGTAAAGGCGAGTGAGTAGACTAAAGAGTCCCCGTTAGTGCCTCTGAGGGCGAGAAAGAAGCGTTGTCGTTGTCTGAACGTGTTGTTTTAGCGTATTCCGGTGGTCTCGACACCTCCGTCGGTATCGGGTGGCTCAAAGATGCCACCGGGAAAGAGGTCATTGCCCTGGCCGTCGACGTGGGTCAAGGTGGCGAAGACATGGAGGACATCCGTCAGCGCGCGCTCGCCTGTGGCGCTGTTGAGGCGGTCGTCGTTGACGCTAAGGACGAGTTCGCCCAGGATTTTGTGATGCCAGCCCTGAAAGCGAACGCCCTCTATCAAAAGCGCTACCCCCTGGTGTCGGCACTCTCCAGACCAGTTATCGCCAAACACCTTGCTCGCGTGGCGATGGAACTTGGTGCTGACACTGTCTCCCACGGCTGCACCGGTAAAGGAAACGACCAGGTGCGTT
>JBJOIK010000117.1:0-3355 GCA_046047135.1 Actinomycetota bacterium | reverse complement strand
GCGCTGCAGCAGGCACAGGGGGCTGCGACTCCCCTGCACATTTGGCCCGGCGAGAGCGCGGAGGAAATGGCGATGAACTTCGACCTGATTTTGGACAGAGTGATTCGCTCGGTCCAACTGGCACCGGCGGAAAGCGCTTAGCTAGCTCGCTGGTTTCTTCTCGCAGCGAGCTCGTCTCTGGGGTCAATTCCTGCGTTGGTGGCTTCAACAGTTACGAGCGAGGACTCGACTTCTCGAAGAACTTTGCCCACGGCGATACCGAAAACACCTTGGCCTCGGCTCACCAGGTCGATGACCTCGTCAGCCGAGGTGCACAAGTAAACACTTGCACCGTCAGACATCAGTGTCGTCTCGGCGAGAGCCGTCACTCCAGCTGCTCGCAGCTGGTCGACAGCAATACGAATCTGCTGGAGAGAAATTCCGGTGTCGAGCAGGCGTTTCACAAGCTTGAGAACAAGGATGTCTCGGAAACCGTAAAGGCGTTGAGATCCCGAGCCTTGAGCACTTTGGACCGTGGGCTCAACCAGGCCCGTTCTCGCCCAGTAATCGAGCTGGCGGTAAGTGATGCCGGCAGCACTTGCCGCTATGTGACCCCGATACCCTTGCTCTTCTTCGATAATGGGCAGACCGTCAGTGAAGAGCAAATCTTTGGCGTAGGACTCAGTGGTGTTATCCGACGAAGCCATCTCTCACCTAACCTTAATCTTCTACTTGACCCTTAGGGGTGCTCGCCCACGATACTCGCTGAGAGCCATTTCTGAGCTTTATGAGCCCCCACAGCACTCTGGCGTGTCGCCAGAAGACTTAAGACTCTAGCTTGTTGATAGCGTCCCTGATAAGTACTTGACGCAGTGTCGTCAAAATATCTGACAGTTCACGACCGCGTTCACGGAATTCATCACGGGACATCTTTTTACCGGCACCATTGGATGCGTTGACTGCTTGTGAGATCAGGCCAACCTCTCGGTCGACGGCGAGACGCATGCCCCGCAAGTGCCTTGGCTCCAGTCCAAACTTGGAGGCATCCACGATTGATTTGAGCACCTGCGCGTCACTATCGGTATAAACCTTCTTGGCCTCGAGCAAACCAGCAGAGATGGCGCCATCGAGAACAGTCATCACCGCACCCGTGACAGCCAATAGTTCCTGCTTGGTCAACCTCTGACCATCGACGACCGGGATGCTGCCCGTTACGGGATTGGCACTCGGGAGCACCGGGTTCTTCCCCGCATCAAGATCCACCAGATACTGCTTGATCACACGCAACGGAAGATAGTGGTCTCGCTGCACTGTCAACACAAAACGCAGACGCTCCACATCGGCAGGAGAATACGTCCGGTAACCAGCAGGGGTCCGCCCGGGTGACACCAGTTCCCGATCCTCAAGAAAACGAAGCTTGGAGGGAGACAAGTCGGAAAACTCAGGGGTCAGTTTTGCGAGCACCTGACCAATTGAAAGCAGGTGAGATCTGGTAGAGGTGCTCAGCTGGGCGTTCTGCATGCTGGAATTCACGAGGCAGCTCCTGCATCAGAGCGTGACGCGTAGAACGTCATACGAAACTTCCCCACCTGAACTTCTGCACCGTCATGTAGCAAAGCCTGATCGACAAGCACGCCATCGAAATAGGTGCCGTTGAGAGATCCCATATCTTTCACCTCGAAAGCGGAGCCGTGTCGCACAAATTCAGCGTGACGCCTGGAGACAGTCACATCATCGAGAAAGATATCTGCTTCTGGGTGACGCCCCGCAATCGTGGAGTCCTGGTCGAGCAGAAAACGTGCACCAGCGTTAGGACCTTTGCGAACAATCAAGAGCGCAGAGCTTGCGGGAAGGGCAGCGATGATTTCTTGTTCTTCGAGAGAGACACCCGACTCGAGACCCTGCAGCTTCTGCTGGAACTCGGGACCGAACTTCTCCGTCGGGTCCGCGCCCCCCGTTGATTCCGGGCCGCTCGGTGTTTCGCTCATTCCACTCCCTCGATGGTCGCATTCACCCTATCTCAAGAAATGGCTCTCTCGCGAGTCGCCTCCTTCGCCAGAGAAATCGCATCGAAGAGGTAAGAAAAGCCGACTACCCAATAGATCACGAGCGCGATAATCGCCACCACCCAAGCGATGGGATTGGTGACGACACCGATCACCGGAAAGACCGTACCGAGCAAGAAGAGGGGCAAGACAAAGAGCAAACCAAATGTCGCGACCTTGCCCCACCACTTCACGGGCAGGGTTCCGTGCCCATACCGAGACATCACAATCCCGCCAATGCCGAGCAACGCATCGCGCAACATGACCGCAACCACAAACCACCACGGAACAACGTCCTGAATGGCAAGCGCGATGACAGTTGCCGCAATAAAGAGTCGGTCAGCGAAAGGGTCAAGAAATTGTCCCAGTTTCGTTATCTCATTCATCCGCCTCGCAATCATGCCGTCCACAAAATCAGTCAAGACGGCTGCAACGAGGAGAATGAATGAGATGAGCAGTTCATCCTCGATAACGAGCCACAAGAACACCGGTATCGCCATCAAGCGAACAACGCTCACGACGTTGGCCAGGGTGAGGACCTTCGAGCTCACCTGATCAGATTGGGCCATGCGCTCAGTGTATGGGGGAAGCGTGAATTATCAGGGACTTCACAGCGCCATCCCGCTGATAATTCGCCGCAAAAGGAGGAGGGGAAGTTACCATGACAGACATGTCGTGTATCCGCTTCAACACCACAGCGCAGCGCCAGCAGCTTCAGGATTCTGCAATCAGAAGCTCGGACCCTGTAGCGGCCTTCCTCTCCCCCGCCATCACCGAATCCAAAGTGCAACGCATCGTCGCCATGTCGAAGGATAAGAATCCCAAGATTCGTGAGAGTGCGGCACTGTCCTACCATGCGCCTCTGAAGGTTTATGAAGCTCTCGCCCAGGACCCCGACGAAGGTGTCCGGAGTTGTTTGGCAAGAAACCAAGCCACTCCCTGCGACGTCCTGCGAGTACTGGCCTCGGACCCGTCGGAAACGGTGAGAGCATTCGTCGCGGTGAATTACTTCGTCCCCGCGGACGCGATGGAGAAGTTGGCCCAGGACCCGAGTCCTACCGTTCAGAAACTCGTGGCATGGAAAGCCTCCCTCAAGGAGGAAGCCGAACTTCAACCTGCCTAAGCGCCAGCTTGGTGAAGTTTCTTCGGCAGAACAGCCGCAAGAGCCACCAACATCTAGTAGCGAAGCGAGGGTATTGTCACGGCCCTTCCTCGCTCTACCGCTGTCAAAGACGCCCTAACCACCTGAGGCGCTTGTAGCCACATGAAATCGGGGAACATCGAAATATCCATGTTCATTCGCTGATGAAATTCAGTTCGAGTAAAGCCCG
>JBJOIK010000116.1:0-3386 GCA_046047135.1 Actinomycetota bacterium | reverse complement strand
TCGAAGATGTGAAACAGCGACAAACGATCCTTGCCCTGTTGGGGCCCACACCACGATGTCGGCAAAGGCAAGATCCGCTAACAGTTGGCCCTCACTCACAAGCTGATAAAGCCATGCAACTTGGCGATCAAACAGAGTCGTCCGAGTGAACACAGATGGGGGTTGGGTTGCCACCCCTTCAGGCTACTGGCTGACTTCGAGTTGTCGACTGACGAAGTCCCTAACGCTTCTTCTTTTTCTGAGCTCTTCTTTGTGCCCGGTTTGCCGCGGGAGCGGCAGGCCTTGCAGGTGCGCCTGAACCAGGTCTGACCACCGGTGCAGGAGATGCGTTCGGCGCCGGACTTGTCACTCCAAAAGCAGAACCAGCAGTAGGTGCGCCTGCCAGCACCTGCCCCTGCTGGTTTCGAACCTCAACACTGCCGTCTGCAGAAGGGGCCGAATAGCTGAGGCCTTGTTGAGGCACGACCGATGACGCCAACCCTTTCGCTGAAACCTGGGCTGCCATGCCACCCTCGGGGGGTTGCACTTGAACCTCGAGATTGTAAACAAAGCCAGTAGTGTCCTCTTTGATTTGACCCATCATCGTGTTGAAGAGCGCATAACCTTCCCGTTGGTACTCAACCAGAGGGTCACGCTGAGCCATCGCGCGCAGACCAATACCGTCCTTGAGGTAATCCATTTCGTAGAGGTGGTCTCTCCAGCGACGATCAATAACACTGAGCACTACTCGGCGCTCGAGTTCGCGCATGGCCACAGAACCCAACTGCTTCTCGCGCTTTTCATAGGCGACAGTCGCATCCGAACTAACTTCGCGCAGGAGTTCTTCTGAAGCCATCGACATCCCCAGCTCTGCGACAACCTCTTCGATCGTCAAACCGATGGGATAGAGGGTTTTCAATTCCGTCCAGAGCGCATCCCAATCCCATTCACTGGGGTTTCCCGCTGCCGTGTGCTCGGTTATCACCGTGCTCAGGGTGTCATCGATGAAGGCTTTGACTCGATCAGCGATGTCATCGCCCTCGAGAATGTGACGCCTGTCGCTATATATCGCTTGGCGCTGCCGGTTGAGGACATCGTCATACTTAAGTACATTCTTTCGAATCTCAGCATTTCTTGCTTCCACCTGGCTCTGAGCCGATTGAATAGCCCTACTCACCACTCGCGACTCAATAGCGATATCTTCTTCATCACTGGTCGTCCTCGCCATAAGCGCTTCCGCGGCGCCAGCGTTGAACATCCGCATGAGGTCGTCTTGAAGGGACAGATAGAAACGGCTTTCCCCAGGGTCACCTTGTCGCCCAGATCGTCCTCGAAGCTGGTTATCGATGCGCCTCGATTCATGACGCTCGGTGCCAAGCACGTAGAGGCCACCTAGCTGTCGGACGGCAGCAGCCTCCTCCTCGACCTGCGCAATCATCGACTGGAACACACCATCCCACGCCGCTTCGTACTCATCAGGCTTGTCGCCAGCGTCAAATCCTTTCGCCGACATCTCGGCTACTGCCATAAACTCTGCGTTACCGCCTAGCATGATGTCGGTTCCGCGACCGGCCATATTGGTCGCTACAGTCACCGCCCCTCGCCGACCAGCCTGGGCGATAATGCTTGCCTCCCGCGCGTGGTTCTTGGCATTGAGCACCTCGTGTCGGATACCTCGCTTTGCCAACATTCCAGAGAGCTTTTCGCTCTTCTCAACACTGGTAGTACCAACCAACACGGGCTGACCCTTCTCGTGCCGGGAAACGATATCTTCAACGACCTGGCGGTATTTGGCTTCCTCATCCCGATAAATAAGGTCTGGTTGGTCAATCCGGATCATGGGCTTGTTGGTAGGAATCGGAACAACGCCGAGTTTGTAGGTGCTGAGGAACTCCGAGGCCTCAGTTTCTGCGGTTCCCGTCATACCGGCGAGCTTCTTATAGAGACGGAAATAGTTCTGAAGGGTGATGGTGGCGAGCGTCTGATTTTCCGCCTTAATTTCCACGCCCTCTTTAGCCTCAATGGCTTGGTGAATACCTTCGTTATACCGTCGACCAGAGAGAATACGTCCGGTGTGCTCATCGACGATGAGCACCTCACCGTTCATGACCACGTAGTCCTTGTCCTTCTTGAACAGCGCCACCGCTTTGAGGGAGTTATTCAGAAAAGAAATAAGCGGGGTGTTTGCTGACTCATAAAGATTGTCGATGCCCAGATAGTCTTCGACCTTTTCGATACCTGGCTCCAGCACTCCCACAGTTCTCTTCTTGAGGTCGACTTCGTAGTCTTCACCTGCTTTCAACCGGTTAGCGATGCGGGCAAATTCCCCGAACCAGCGATTCGCTTCGCCCGAGGCGGGCCCAGAAATAATCAGCGGGGTCCTGGCCTCATCGATCAGAATCGAGTCAACCTCGTCAACAATCGCGAAATAGTGGCCCCTTTGCACCAAATCTGACTTTTGAAGAGCCATGTTGTCGCGCAAATAATCAAAGCCAAACTCGTTATTGGTGCCATAGGTGATGTCGGCTTGGTATTGGAGGCGACGCTCGTCAGGATTTTGGCCTGAGATGATGCACCCGGTTGTCATTCCTAGTGCCCTGAAAATGCGGCCCATGAGATCTGACTGGTAGGTCGCCAAGTAGTCATTGACTGTCACAATGTGAACGCCTCTGGCGGGAATCGCGTTGAGGTAGGCCGCCAACGTCGCGACCAGGGTTTTTCCCTCACCTGTCTTCATCTCCGCAATATTGCCGAGGTGCAGTGCCCCACCACCCATGAGTTGAACATCAAAGTGTCGAAGACCCAGTGTGCGCTTTGATGCCTCTCGAACAGCCGCAAAGGCTTCTGGGAGGAGTTCATCGAGTGATTCACCCGCCGCATAGCGAGAGCGAAGCTCATCGGTTTCTTGCTTGAGTTCCTCGTCTGTAACATGCGCGAACGCTTCTTCCAGCTGGTTGATTGCTTTCGCCTGAGTTTCCAGCTTTCGAAGAATGCGACCCTCCCCCATTCGGAGAAAACGCTCTAAAACGTTAGCCACACGCAACCTCACCTTGGGATGACGACCCGATGAAAAAAGGAACTCCCTATGCTACCAAGGGGCAGCTTGGGTACTTCACTCGCCTAAAGAGATCACTCCGTAATTCCAGCCTTTGCGCTTGTAGACAACACTAGGTCTCGACGTTTCTTGATCGATAAAGAGGTAAAAGTCGTGACCCACCATTTCCATGTGATCAACAGCTTCTTCAGCGCTCGCCACGTGGGGCTCAAAAACCTTTCGTCTGATAACGACGGGGCTCTCTGATTCCTCCAAAGGAACGGCCTCGTCCACGACAGGAATACTTCCCGTCGCGACGCTTCTCAACACTTCAACGCTGGCAGGCGTAATGTCGATGTCCTTGAAGCCAGCG
>JBJOIK010000115.1:0-3471 GCA_046047135.1 Actinomycetota bacterium | reverse complement strand
AATGCCAAGAATTGGTCATTGAGTCGACCGTACTTCTTCATAGCGGGCTCCGCCACTCGAGAGTCGGGGTTGGCCATGTCAAGAGTCGCTGTGCTCATAGCGGCCATCAGGCTCCCCAAGCCTCTAGCATTCAGGATTCTGGTGCGCGCGGTTTCGTCCGGGTCCCCTGCTCTGGGATCTTGCGGAAGGTAACCCATCTCTCCTTTGAGAGTGATGCTCCCTTCCGTTGCCGGCATATCACCAGCAATAACCTTGGTCAGTGTGGTTTTGCCCGCGCCGTTTCGGCCAACCAAACCAACTTTGTCTCCGCGGTCAACTCGAAAGGAAACGTCGTCCATCAACAGACGAGCTCCGATGCGTATCTGGAGACCCTTCACTTCAAGCACTGCAACCACCGGTGTCTGCAGTGTGTGCAGGGATGACTAAATTGAGAATCCCAGAGCTCTCATCATGTCTCGACCGTCTTCGGTGATTCTCTCTTGGCCCCATGGCGGCATCCAGACCCAGTTAATCCGGAAACGCTCCACGATTCCGTCGAGGGCATTCGCCATCTCCTCCTCGATCACGTCAGTGAGAGGGCAACCTGCGGAAGTGAGGGTCATACTGATGATGAGGGCGTCTTCCTCGTCGTCCCATGACAGGTCATAGATCAGTCCAAGATCGACGATGTTGACACCCAGTTCAGGGTCGATAACGTTCTTAAGTCCTTCCTGGACAACGTCGAATCTTTCGTCGCTGAGGGCAACAGTCGCCATCGTGTGCCTCCTCAGTTCTACGCGTTCGCAGGTGTGTATCGGTCGTAGCCTTCAGCCTCGAGTCGCTCTGCGAGCTCGGGTCCCCCGCTTTCCGCAATCTTTCCAGCAACGACGACGTGGACAAAGTCGGGTTTGATGTAGTTGAGGATTCGGGTGTAGTGGGTGATGAGCAGAACGCCTAGGTCGGTGTTGGCTTTCGCCCTATTGACACCTTCCGCGACAATCTTGAGCGCGTCAACATCGAGGCCCGAATCGGTCTCATCCAAGACCGCAAACTTGGGTTTGAGCAGCTCCAACTGCATGATTTCGTGCCGCTTCTTCTCGCCACCGGAAAAGCCCTCGTTGACGTTGCGTTCTGCGAAGCCGGGTTCCATCTTGAGTGCGTCCATTGCTCCGCGCAAGTCCTTTACCCAGTCTCGCAGGGCGGGGGCCTTACCGTCTAGTGCAGTTTTGGCGGAGCGCAAGAAGTTCGTGACGCTCACGCCAGGGACCTCCACTGGGTATTGCATGGCGAGGAAGAGCCCGGCCTTGGCGCGCTCATCGACACTCATTTCCAGGACATCCTCCCCATCGAGGGTGATGGTGCCACCTGTCACCTCATACCGCGGGTGACCCGCGATGGTGTAGGCAAGCGTCGACTTGCCAGAGCCATTCGGGCCCATGATCGCGTGGGTCTGGCCCTGCTCAAGTTGCAGATCAACACCGCGAAGAATCTCAACAGGACCCTGCTCAGTCTCGATTGAAACATGGAGGTTTGAAATGGTGAGGGTACTCATACGTCGGTCCTTTAGTTGATGGTCAGAGGGGTGGGATCTACAAAAATCTCACCGTCGGTGATGGTGACTGCGTAGACCGGTACAGGTTCAAAAGCCGGGAAATTCTGAGGCTTCCCCGAACCGAGGTCGAATTTGGAACCGTGGGCCCAACATTCCAGGGTGCCATCCTCGACAAAACCTTCCGACAGAGAGATTTCGCCATGGCTGCAGGTGTCGCCGAGGGCGTGAATCTCTCCTGCGGAATCTTTCACCAGGGCAATGGGGACGCCATCGATGGTGACCTTAACCGCGCTACCCACCGCAATGTCCTCGACAGCGCACACTTTCACGGCAGCCATTTACCCCTCCTCCGTAAGAGAAAGTTTCGCTTGGATCTTCTCGGTGAGTTCCGCGACGAGCGCACTGTCTTTGATCTTCGAAATCACGTCGACCAGGAAGCCCATCACTACCAGCCGCCTAGCGTCAAGCTCTTCAATACCCCGAGACTGAAGGTAAAACAGCTGCTCGTCGTCGAAGCGGCCCGTGGCGCTCGCGTGGCCAGCGCCTTGGATATCTCCCGTTTTGATTTCCAAATTAGGGATGGAGTCTGCTCTCGTCCCGTCGCTCAATACCAAATTGCGGTTTTGTTCGTAGGAATCGGTTCCTTGGGCGTCCGGGCCAATGAGAACGTCGCCAACCCAGACAGTTCGGGCTCCCTTGCCGTGAAGGGCCCCCTTATAGGTCACTCGGGATACTGTATTGGGCCCTTGGTGATCAACATAGACCCGGTGCTCCAGGTGCTGTGTGGCGTCTGCGAAGTAGGCCCCCCACATGTGAGCTTCGGATCCTTGGCCCACGAGGTGAACCGAGGGGTTCACGATAACCACGTCTCCCCCCACACTCACTACAACGTGGGAGAGGGAGGCGTCCTTGGCAATGGTGGCAAAATGTGCCGCGTAGTGCCTAGAACCCGCGTTCCATTCTTGGAGATGAACAACCTGAAGATTGGCACCGGTCTGAACATCGAATTCAACATTTTCAGCGAGAAGGGCATCGCCAGTAGAGCGCACCACCAGAGTGGCGTGTGACTGAGGGAGCACCCTAATGATGGTGTGAGCTGCTCGCGCGGTGTCGCCGAGCGCGTTTCGCTCGAGGGTCAGAGTCTCCTTGTGGTCCCCTGATATTTCGAGCACCAGCACTGACTGAGTACTCGACCACGCATTCCCCGAAACCCTGTCTTCGGGGAGCCCCGCGACACCGCGCGGGGCTTCTGCGGGAGCGACCCACGAGACAGTGAAGCCAGCGCTCTGCGATGTCTCGAGCGGGTACTCAGTGCCGTCCAAACTGCCGTGAAGGAGAGTGTCGAGCTTACTGACTGGGCTCAATTTCCACTCTGGTTCTCTCCCAGTGACCCCAGCGAAGTCCTCCACATTGCTGGACTGGAAACGTTCGGAACGAGTTTGGACTGGTACGTCGTGCCCCACGCTGGTCTTCTGCGGCGCAAGCATTGCTGGAGCGCCGGATGCTTCACCACTCATTTAGCCGACGGAACCTTCCATGTTCATCTCAATCAGCTTGTTGAGCTCCAGTGCGTACTCCATGGGTAGTTCACGAGCGATCGGCTCAATAAACCCACGAACGATCATGGCCATGGCCTCATCTTCGGCCAGGCCTCTGCTCTGTAGGTAGAACAGCTGCTCCTCACTCACCTTCGAGACGGTTGCTTCGTGGCCTAATTGGACGTCATCGATCCTGATGTCAATGGCCGGGTATGTGTCGCTGCGCGAAATGGTGTCCACCAGAAGAGCGTCACATCTCACCGTGTTCGCCGAGTGGTGGGCGTTCTCATCGACTCGCACTTCTCCTCGGTAACCGGCGCGACCGCCCCCGCGTGCAATGGACTTGGACACAATCGACGAGGTGGTGTGAGGGGCCATGTGAATCATCTTGGCTCCCGCATC